>DASPWV010000759.1:0-8559 GCA_035637635.1 Vicinamibacterales bacterium
TTGCTCGTCGTCTCCGCGATTGCCGGATATCGCCTGAGCGATCCGCGGCAAGAGACGGCGGCCGCGCTTATCGGCTTGGGATGTCTGGCTGTGGCCACGCTCCTGCCGTCGTCTGTGCGGCCGCGCGAAATCCGGGCGTGGCGAGCGACTGCCGCGATGATTTGTCTCGGCGTCTCGGTAGGCGCGCTCGCCTTCGCGGCACCGGATTTCACGACGCAACTTCGAAACGCCTATAAATACACCGCAATGGGCCGGATCTATCGCGAGCCGCGTCCAGGCCGCGAGTGGGACGTGAGCCGGGCTGCGGCCTACAAGGGCGCGATCGACACAGCAAGGCGGCTGACGCCCCGGCTGTCGGGCCGGCATTACTACATCTGGTACAACGCCAACGATTCTCTCGGCATGTTCTTTCGCAGCGTCGGGTCGTTCTTTTTCGCCTGGTCGAGTGAGAGCGTGCTCGATGAGCAGTACGACCGAATCAATGTGGGAACAGCCGACAGATTGTGGGCGGGCGGCCGTGCGCGCGATCTCCTCATCCTGACGCGCGAGGCAAACGTCGCACTCGCGGACGCGCCGCTCGAACTTCAGTGGACAGAGAAGTTTGCCACCGCCGGGACAACTTACTTCGCCCATTACTTTTCTGTTGTGGACGCGCGGCTGGCGACAGAGTGAAGTCCATGACATCTCCTAACGAGGCGTCGAGCGCACCAGAGGCGATGCGGATCAGGTCGAGTCGCCGCTGCTCGATGTCGGCATCGTCCACAAAGAAGATGCGTTTGCGAAGAAATCCTGCGAGACTGTCGAGCGCACGAGCGCGTGCGGAGCATCCCCGCTGATGGATCTGTCTATCGTCACGACGCTGTACCGCTCCGCGGGATTCGTCCGCGAGTTTTATGAGCGTGCGTCCGCGGCCGCGGCGAGTCTCACGACCTCGTACGAGATTGTGTTCGTCAACGACGGCTCCCCCGACGAGTCGCTTGACCGCGCGGTCGAAGTGTACCGGGACGATCCGCACGTGCGGATCATCGATCTGTCGCGCAACTTTGGCCATCACAAAGCGATTCTGACGGGATTACAGCATGCGCGGGGAGATCTGGTGTTCCTCCTCGACTCCGATCTGGAGGAGGATCCGGCATGGCTGCCGGAATTTCACCGCATGCTAGTGGCGAGCGGGGCGGACGTCGTCTACGGCGTTCAGAAGCGGCGCAAGGGAGACTGGTTCGAGCGGGTCACCGGAGAGCTCGCCTACTCGGTGTTTGATGCGCTGCTCGAGGAATCCATTCCGCGGAACGTGGTGACCGCACGGTTGATGACGCGGAGATATGTCGCGCAGCTCGTGCGTCACCGCGATCGTGAAGTGTGCCTTGTCGGCCTGTGGGCAACAACAGGATTCAAGCAGGTTGGCGTGGCGGTCGACAAGCTCTCGCGCGCGGGCCACTCCTACAGCAATCGACAACGCGTGGGAGCGCTCGTGAACGCCGTGACCTCGTTCAGCAAGCGTCCGTTGGTCTACATCTTTTACATCGGATGCGTGCTCATGCTGCTGTCCGGCGCCGCGGGCGTCTTCTTGGTCGAACGAGCGCTTTTCCACGGCATCAGCGTGCCCGGCTACGTCTCGTTGATCGTCTCGGTCTGGTTTCTTGGCGGCGTGACGATCTTCTGCCTTGGCGTGATCGGTATTTACCTGTCGAAGATCTTCATGGAGACGAAAGATCGTCCGTACACCATCATCCGCGCGGAGTACTCGCACCAGGTCGATGATCTGACGCTGCCGGTTGGACAAGGTCAGTCGTCGCACCATTCGGCCACGCCCAGACCCGTTCGCCCGTAACCATCGCCGTTGTAGAGCATGTAGCGGCGCCCCTCCCAGTCGAAGACGTACGGGTATGCCTGCATCTCGCCGTCCCACGATCCCGGCGAGACGTCGATCGCGGCCCGGTCGTCGAGACGCGTCCAGTCGAGACCATCGGCAGACTCCGCATAGCCGATTCGGTACGCCGCGCCTCGATACGAGTACCACATGCGATATCGATCCCCGTCTTTGACGACGCAGGGGCGCGAGATTGCATACTCGGCGGGGTCGCGGAAATCGATGCAGACGCGGCCGTCGCGTTGCCACGACACACCGTCCGGCGATTCGGCGTAGCGGATGTGATAGTAGTGACGCGGGCCACCTGATGTCTCGGTCCAACGAACGGCTGACACGTACCACATGCGGAAACGGCCGTTGTCGGCGAGCACGCAGGGCGACGCAGTCATCAAGGGATCTGCTGACGAGCGGTCAAGGAGCGGCGCTCGCGACACTCTCTCGAAGGTCTCTCCACCGTCTGTGCTGACAGCCAACCCGGCGGCGAGATGAAACGGAACGGTGACACCGAGCGACCACCCTGTGTAGTAGTGAAGCTTTTGCGAGCCGAGCGTCAGCACCCACGACGCCGTAACGCCGCTGTCGTCGAACGCGCCGAGCTCACCGAGATCGAGCGACGGCCGTTCGGCCAATCGCACTGGACGGGTCCATGCCGGAGGCGCAAAGTCGGCGTAGCCGATGCGCGAACGCCCCCTGGCATCGCGCGCGCTGAAGTACACACGCAGGAGTCCATCGGCGGTGCGATCGGCAACGGGCATGGCGGCGTGCGACACAGACCACGGCGTTGGGCCGCCATCCAGCAAGCGGGCACGTTTGAGCCAGCGCATCACGGTACAATCTTCAACTTCGCCTCGCGTACGTGGAACGCGCGGCCAAACCCGCGTCGCATCCCGGTAAAATGCGCCTCCAGCCATGGCGGTTGCCATCAGCATGATTACTCGCCATGTTGTCTCGTATTGGGTTGAGAGATCCGGGTGTATCCATCGGATCTGCCAGAGCGGCTTGCGGCGCATTTTTCGGCCGTACCTCGCGGGCTGCTCCGAGGGTTTGCCGCGCGTTCCAACGTACGCGGTCGCTCCGTTGTGAACGAGTCGAAGCTCGCGGCGCGATGACAAACACGGCGCGAGAGCGGCTGCTACAGCTGGATCTCATCGCTCGATTTGGAAAACCGCTTCGCGCGCTCGGGCAGGTAGACGCTCTTCTCTTCAGTGTCTTTCATGACGATCGCGCCCGCCGCGATGAGCGTCTGCGGAGCAATCGTGATCGCATTCCGCAGGGTTGCATTGACCCCGATGAAGCACCGCTCGCCGACCATCACTCGTCCCGAGACAACGACATGCGATGTGATGAAACAGTGATCGCCGATGACCGAATCGTGGCCGATGTGGTTGCCGCTCCAGAGCGTCACGTTGTTGCCAATCTTGACGAACGGCTGAACGGTGTTGTCCTCGAGGATGAAGCAGTTCTCTCCCACCGGCTCGTCGGTGAGCCACGTGCAGCGCGAGCTGACGTAGCTTGCCAAGCGATACCCCTGTCCCTTGGCGGCCAGGTACCGCTCGGCGCGAACGGAATTCATTCTTGCGTAGCTCAACGCGACGAATAACTGGTACCGGTCGGGTGGGTACCTCTCGACAAGCTGATCCGACGATATCAACGGCAGATCGAGGAAGGTGTCGCCGGTCAGAAACGCTCGATCGACGGTGAAGGCAACCACCTGATGCGCGCTATCGCGAGTGAAGTAGCGATGCGCGAGGCGGGCGATATCGCCTGCGCCGAAGATGACGAGATCAGCCATGCGCCTGATGTCTCCGTGTCTCTAGAGCCGAACGAGAATGGTGAATTCCCAGAGCGGATAATCGTGGACGAGCGTGACGAAGCGTGAGAAGCGACGCTTGCAGTGATCGAACAGCGCGAGCGGGTCGGCGTAGTAGAGATACGCGCGCTGCTTTTCGGGATGCGAGTAGGACGTCAGCGCGTTGAACGCGAAGCCGCGCATCGACAGAGTCGCCATGTCGTCCAGCGTGCGAAGGATGTACTCCCGCCATTCGTCCGCCGGCGTTTCCTGTTTGACATTGAAGATGCCGCTCGCGACGGTGAAGTCTGCCGGCTGCAGCTCGTCGCGGCGATCGGTGAAGCGGCAGCAATAGCCGCCATTGAGCGTCGTCGCCGCGGCGATCATTTCGCGAACGACGTCGTAGCCGGTGTACTCGCTGAGCAAACCTAATTGGCGTAGATGCGCCGCGAATGCGCCGTAGCCGCACCCGTAATCAATGATGCTGAAGCGCGGTCGATCGCAGATTCTCGCGAGCTCGCGGAAGCGGAGCTCCTGCGAGTCGGCGGAAGACCAATCGACGCCCGCCGGCGTTGGGCCATGCTGCGCGAGCTTGGCGCCGTAGTAAGACGCGACACGCGTCAAGAGCTCGTCGTTCACCGTTGGGTTGGGCGATTGCACCGTGTGTGTCAGCTCGACATCACGCGGCGATCGCCGAGCTCGCCCGGAATCTGCGCGACCTGCGGCGTCCGCATCATGAATCGCATTGCTTCGGGACCGGTGTGGACGAGCAGATCAATCACACTCACGGTGTGCTCGAATGGCGGATAGAGCTGTGAGTATTCGGGATAACCGGTGTAATCGGTGTACTCCAGCGCGATGCCCGCCTCCGTAAATCGCTCCGCCTCGATGTAGGAGCGAGCCGAGGGGCCAGACAGGTACGTTGTCGCGCCGGCAGCTTTGCACATCGCCACGAGTCTTTCCGTGGCGTCGCCGTCGTGCGGGTAATCCATTGACCACGTCAGACGCGTCCGCAGGCCCAGCAGGCCGCACAGACGCGACAGGAACCGGTAATTGACATCGCTCAACCGCTGCTCGGTGGTGCCGAGGAACAGCTCCTCGAGGGCCGTTGCGTACGTCCGAAAATACGGCGCGCGTGAGTAGCTTGCACGAATGCTGCGCCAGTGTTTTTCAGCCCAGCCTGGTTCGCTCACCATCGTGTCGCGAACGCGCTGGTAATAGCGGCCTTTCACATTGACGGGAATCGTCAGCCACAGAATGCCATGTGGCGTTTTGATTCGGTTCCGATTACGCCAGTCGCGCCGCGTGTACTGTGCATCGTCATACAGCACGAACTCGTCGACCGACGCGATCAGATCGAAGTAGCCTTTCCACGGAATGTAGCTGGACTGAACGATTGCAATTCGCTTGGGCACTGGCGGCGCCAAGTTTATACCGAACTCCATTCCGGCTCGCGGGTCAAACCCATCCCTTGGCCCAATACCAGACAATAGCGATGTACTCCTGGAGGATGCCGCGCATTTGATCCACGTTGGCGCCGTTGCCGTGCGTATAGAACTGACTTTGCTGCACGGGCGTGGGGACAACCGTAATCTCGGGTCCAACGCGCCGCCACGTCATGAGCGCCCGGCGCATGTGATACGGAGAGCTGACGAGCAGAATGTCGTCCCATCGATTGCGTGCCAGGATCTCGTGCACGAAACGTACGTTCTCGTACGTGCTTCCCGCGTTTTTTTCGAGCACGATGGCTTCTGCCGGCACGCCGTTGTCGACGGCCAGCGACCTCATGATCTCCGCTTCTTCGAACGTGAAGACATATCCCGACGAGAAAATCATCCGCTTCGCAAATCCCGCGTGATACAAGTCCACCGCCTGTTTGACGCGCTCCTGGTATCCGCCGCCTGCTTCGCCAGACTCACCGACGCCACCCGCGAAGACGACGATGGCATCCGCCGCACGCGGCGGCGCGGTCACGCGCAGTGGTTCTGCCATCCACCAGACGAGCGGCGTGTGGAACAAGGCGAAATAGGTCAGCGCCAGAAACGTCACGGTCTCGGCGACTCGACGTCGCGCCGCGCTATACAGCCGGCGCAAGCGTTGTTCCCAACCACGCTCGGCGTCACGCCGGCGTTGCAGCGCCTGGTCGATGAGAGCCGACATCTCTTCGAGTCGATGCGTCCAGCTGTTGGCTTTTGCGGCGGCAACCCTCGCATCCGCTCTCTGCGAGGGCGCCTCGCGCAACGCATCTCGAATGCATGTCGCGAAGCTCTCCGCGTCGTCGGCCACGGCGAGCACTCCGCCGTGCGCGTCGTTGAACCGGCGAATCTCCGGCAGGTTCGTCGCCACGACCGGCACGCCCATCGCGAGGTATTCGTTCAATTTGACCGGGTACACACTATCGGTAAAGTCGCTGCGCGCGTACGGCACAAGGGCGACGTCGAACGATTTGACGTAGCGCGGCACCTCGTCGTGCGGCCGTTCGCCAAGCAGCGCAACATTCGGCCGCGACTCGAGGCGCGACATGTCCACCTGTTTCGGACCGACGAACGCAAACGTGACGTCCGGCAGCCGATCGACGACGTCGACCATCAGGCGCTGATCGATCCATTGATGGAGCGCCCCGACGTATCCCGCGACGGGTCGCTGCAAGCGGGCCACATCGGCGGGCAACCCATCCGGCGAGTGGCGCACGGTCTCGAATTTCGTGAAGTCCACGCCGGCCGGAAACGTATGCACCTGATTGGACCATCGCTCGGCTTTTGTTCGCAGCCGTTCGGACGTGACGAACACGAGGTCGGCCGATCGAAAGAGCTCCTCTTCGCTGCGCGCGATTGGCCGCGCACCGGGGGATGTCGCCGCGAAGTCGTCGGCACAGTAGTAGACGATCAGACCCGCATCGAGCTCGCGGATGAGATCGCGCGCAAGCGGCGTCGGCAGAAACGTCCACACGATCGGCCGGTAGAAGCCGGTCGCGGCAATCCATCGCTTCAGCGGGCGAAACAGCACGATGCGGTTGAACCATCGCGCCGCCGCTGAATCGGGAAACGGCACGAACAGCGGCGAGTAGACGAACAATCGGGGACTGACCTCGCGAAAGCCCTTCGTGCCGTGCCACCAGTTCACCGCGCGTTGGCGCATCCGCGACAAGTCGCGGAAGCCCGGTGCGCGCACGCCGGTGTTTTCGACGAACAGGACGCGATTGCCGGCTGACACGAGAGACGATGCAATCTGGTGGTGAATCTGCCAGTGCGTGTCCCAGTCGATGGACGAGACAAGGATGATGTCGCGTTCGCGCACCATGTCAGTGGCCGACGTCCGCCAGATGCGCGGCCGCTGTCGCACTCGCAGTCAGCGGTGCCGCGTCGATATACGTGCGAAACCAGAGCTCGAGCATCAACAACACCCACAGGTGATGCGCGTAATCGCCGCGGCCGGCCTGGTGATCGTCAAAGAGACGCCGAACGACATTCTGCCGAAACAAGCCGCGTTGGGCGAAGCGGGCGCCAAGCACGTGATCGGCGAGCATCTCGCGCAGCTCTCCGCGAAGCCATGCGCCCAGCGGCACGGCGAATCCCTGCTTCCTGCGATGCAGGTTTTCCGCGGGAACGAGATCCGCAACCATCTTCTTCAGCAGGTATTTCGATGTCGTGCCGCGCAACTTCCAGTTGCTCGGAAGCCTGGCGGCGAATTCGGCCAGATGACGATCCAGAAATGGCGAACGCGCTTCGAGTGAATTCGCCATCGTCGCAATATCCATCTTCACGAGTAAATCGGAGGGCAGGTACCACTCGACGTCCGCGGCGAGCATGACGTCTACCGCGTCGAGGTCGGCGTGCTCCGCGAAGATCGCGTCCAAACGATCGCTGCTCGGACATCGGGACGGCGCGCCGTACAACTCCGCGCGGAGGTCCGGGGTGAACGCGGAAAGCCAGGCGCGGTAGCGCGCCGCACGCGGGCGGCTGGCGCCCGCGACGAAACGTGCGATGCGCGCGAGCGTCGACCGGCGGTTCGACGAAGCAGGCATCGCGCTGCGCGCGGCACGTTCAAGAACGCTGCGAACACCGGCGGGCAGCCGCTGCCAGCGTTCGGCAATCCGGCTGGCGTAGTGCCAGCCGTATCCCGCAAACATCTCATCACCGCCATCGCCGTTCAAGGCGACGGTGACGTGCTGCCGCGTCAATTTCGACAGATAGAAGCTTGGAATGGCTGACGAATCGGCGTACGGCTCGCCGTAATGGCGGACGAGCGTCGGCAACACGTCGACCGCGCGCGGCTTCACCTCGAATTCGTGGTGCTCGCAGCCGTACTGCGCCGCAACGCGGCGCGCGTGCGGCAGCTCGTTGAAGCGTTCCTCATCGAACCCTATCGAGAACGTTTTGACGGGTGCGCTCGAAAGGCCCGCCATGAGCGCGACAACGGCGCTCGAATCCACACCTCCGCTGAGAAACGCGCCAAGCGGCACTTCGCTGATCAGCCGTTTGCGTATCGCCTCGGTCAGCAGTCGCTTCAGCTCGCTGATTGCCTCCGCTTCGTGCATGCGGAGCTTCGGCGTGAACTTCAAAGACCAGTACCGCTCAACGCGCGTGCCGTTTCGATCCCGGATCAGCACATGAGCGGGCGGCAGCTTGCGAATCTGCTGGTAAATGGTGAGCGGCGCCGGCACGGCCATGAAGGCGAGGAACTCGTCGAGCGCCTCCGCATCGATCGAACGGTCGATGGCGCCGTCGACGAGCAGCGCTTGAAACTCGGAACCGAACCACAGGCGCCCGCCGGATTCGGCGTAGAGCAGCGGCTTCTTGCCGAATCGATCGCGCGCGAGGACGAGTCGCTGCTGTCGCCCATCCCAGAGCGCCAGAGCAAACATTCCTTCGAGATCCTCGACGAAGCGCGGGCCCTTCTC
>DASPWV010000760.1:0-3723 GCA_035637635.1 Vicinamibacterales bacterium
AGCATGAACGATCCACGGCCAATTCGCCGGCGTGCGACGATGCGACGCCGCGACCTCGTCGCCGTCGATGTCGAGCGAATGGCTGAAACCGTAGTTCCGCACGACGCGCACGGGGTATCGCCGCTTGAGTGTCGTGTGCAGCGGGTTGTGATGACAGACGGTCGTCACCCCAGCGAGCAGGTTTTTGAACGCGCCAACCCACAAGCGATCGTCCAGAGTCTCTGGCCGCGCGGCCGTCAGCGAGGGATCGGCCGCAAAGCGCGGTTGAAAATCGGCGATCCACTCGCTGACGTTGCAGTACCGATCGCGCCACTTGAGCCGTCCGAAGGAGTTCAGCTCGAGATGATCGTGGGCGTTGATGAGGCCTGGGAGCACGACGGATCCATCGAGATCGATCACAACGTCGCGGCGATCGGGTGCATCGCCGAGGCTGTCAATGATCGTGCCGTGGACGCGAAGCGAACCAAACACTTCGCCACCTGGGCTGAGAACGGCGGCGTTGATGAAACTACGCGGGCGGGTGAACCACATCGCGTCGTGCTCGGATGACGAGAGCGACTGCACCACGATCGGCCAACGCCGGCTCACGAACGGCTTCAATCGCCAGTCCGGCCGCCGCACAGGCGCTCTGATGCGCATGAAGTGAATGCCAGTGCGCCGGCAACGTCCACGTGCGGCCGTCGCGCTCGAACGTCCGCGTCCATTGCATCTGGGCGCCGCGCGGATGCAGAGTCGAGTACAGCAGCACGCCGCCCGCATTGAGCACACGCGCTATTTCGCGCACGGCGGCGCACAGATCGGCCGTATCGTTCAACACGAGACCGGAAACGACGACGTCGAAAGCACTGTCAACAAAAGGGAGGGAATGCAGATCGCCGAGGGCAGCTTTCCCCGTCCTGGCGCGCATCAGCATTGCCATCGATCGATCGACGCCGCACACGCGACGGGCGCCGCCCTCGACCAGCAATCGCGCGTACCGGCCCGTGCCGCATCCCGCATCCAGCGCGCTTAATCCGGTGAGCCGGGGCAGGAGCGACAACACTGCGCTCTGCTCCGCGCGCATCAGCGCGTTGTGCGCAACGGGCGGATAGCTCTCGGCCCACAATTCGTACGCTCTCTCAACACTCAGAAGAGACATCAAAAACCTGTCGTTTCGGGCCGCTGATACCGGAAGAGTCTCTGCAGGACATTGAGCTCCACAGGCCAGCGATGCGCATGCAGGTGATACCGCCAGGCCGCGGTGCCCCGAAGCACCCACCGACGCCACCAGGTGAGCCTGGTGTCTGTGACCGTCGGGTAATACGCGTTCATCACGATCTCGAAGTTCCGCACGCGTTGTCGAATGTCGACTGGTGACCACGGTGTTCGTGGATCGCGCCGCAGCGAAAACGATTGCCATCGATCCGTCGTCCATTCGTCGAGCGTCTCGGGAAACGCAAAGTCGCTCACCGGCGAGTAGACGTACAAGACGATTTCCGACGCGGGGTTGATTGCCTTCACTCGCCGGATGAACGCGAGGGTGTGCCGTAGATCGCCCTCGGGATCAGGCGGATTCCCGACGACGAACGAGAACTCGGGAACGACGCCGTAGCTTCGCATCCGCCGTGCGAGATCGAGCGTCAACTCGGCGGCGGCCGTGCCGCCCTTGTTCATGCGAAGCAGGGTCTCCGTCGACCCTGACTCGGCGCCGCAGAAGACCATCTTCAACCGACTACGCGTGAGCGCTTCCCAGGTTGTGTTTCGGTATCGCATCAACTCGTCCACGCGGCCGAGGGCCCACCACGTCATGCCAAGGGAGCGCAGCCGATCCGCAATCGCCAGCGTTCGCGACTCGGAAATGAAAAAGTCCATGTCATGGAACTGCACCGCATCGGCGCCGTACTCCGTAGACAGCTTCGAAAGTACCGAGCCGACCCGCTCAGGCGACTCGGCCACCCATCGGCGTTTGGCAATCGACACCACGGCGCAAAAGCTGCAGCCAAACGGACAACCATAGGACGAGTGATGTGTCCCCACCCGGCGGCCAAGGTAATGACGATGAAAGTAGTGGCCCATTTGAACGCGGTGATACGGCCACATGGGCAGCGGATCGAGTTGCGCGAGAGGCGCAATCGCGTTGTTCTGCGCGGAGCCGTCGCTCGCGCGGTAACTCAGTCCGGCAACGCTCTCGAACGACCCGCCTTTGGCAAGCACCCGCAGAAGCGAAACGAACGCATGCTCACCCTGCCCGCGAACGCAGAAGTCGATTGCAGAATCTTTCAGCACGACATCAGCGTGCTGCGACGGAAAGTATCCGCCCCAGACGATGGGAACGTCCGGCAGACGAGCCTTCAAGATGCGTGAGAGCGCTACCGCATGACGAAGCTGCGGTCCCGGCATCACCGTCATGCCGATGGCGTTGAGACGGTGGAGCCCCGCGAGATGGGTGACGGCTGCGGCGGCATCGGCCGTGACGTTGCCATCCACAATCCGGTAGTCGAACTCACCCTCGAGCATCGAGCCGAGCGCAAGCAGCGACATCGGCAGCGGCTTCTTCGGTGACGGCGTGCTCCACGGGTTCAGCAAGACAATCATGATTCCTGGGCTTCGGCGGTCAACGCCATGCCAATTCGGCCGACGAGCGCGGATGCGGCCGATCGCGCCGCTTGTGCGTATCGATGCGTGCGCCAGTGGCCGTGACGCGCAACCTCCGCTGTGATCCACCGTCGCGCGAAGTCGTAGTAGCGCCGGCCTGGGCGCCCTTCGATCTGCAGATCGCGATCGGTGCGCTCATGCCACGGCGATGTCTCGACGATCCGGTCCGCTACCTGCTCGTAGAACGGCGTGCCTTTGATGGGATACGCAACCGTCGTGAGGAAAATGTCGGGCGCGGTCTGCTTGAGATGCTCGATCGTGGCACGCAAGTCGTCGATGCGCTCGCCGACGAAGCCGAGCATGATGAAGAGTCCAACCTGAATCTTTCGTTCTCTGAGCCGCCGCGCGGCTTCCTGCACTTTTTCCACGGTGACGCGCCGCTCCATCGCGTCCAGCACTGTCTGCGATCCGCTTTCCGACCCAATCCACACACGCCAGCAGCCCATGTCGGCAAACGCGTTCGCGACGGCATCGTCGATCCGCTCGGCGCGCGAGATGCACTCAAATGGCAGGCGAAGTCCGCGCTTCTGCAGCTCGGTCGCATATTGAAGCGTCCAACTGCGATTGATCCCGAACACGTCGTCCGCGTACCACAAACGATCCGGTGCGTAGCGATCCCGAATTTCCTCCACCTCGTCGGCCACGTCGGTGACGGTTCGCCGACGATGCGTGGTGCCAAAGACCGATCGACTGCACCACGTGCAGGTGTACGGGCAGCCGCGTGCGGTGATCAAAGAGAGTGGACCGTAGCCGTGATGCAGACGCCACGTCGCGAGATATCGTGGAATGTCAACGGCGCCGCGATCGGGATGGGGCTGAGCGCTGAGATCCGGCAAGTACGGGCGGGGTGGCGTGCGGACAATTTGCCCGGCACTCGTCCGGAAGACAATGCCTGCAACTGACGGCAGATGCGTCTCGGGTGCACTCGCCAGCGTGAGGATGGGCACCAGTTCTTCGAGCGCCGCCTCCCCTTCGCCAATGACGACGACGTCGGCGCCCGCGTCGAGGTATTCGCGGGCATAGTGGGGAGGATCAGGGCCGCCGACGATCACGCGCGCTCCTGAGGCGCGCGCCGCGCCGATCATTCCA
>DASPWV010000761.1:0-1541 GCA_035637635.1 Vicinamibacterales bacterium
TGTGCATCGGCGATGTCACGACTATGATGCGCGTCCATCCCCTCGACCGTGAAAGAGCCCCGGCCCGCACCGCCTCGTCGTGAGTGCTATGTGTCACTCCCGCAACAACCAGCTTCGACAGCGCACCCGGCGACAGCGATACGATCCGCTCCTGATCCTGCCGCGACGTCACGATTTTTCCGTCGACGAGATAGCTCTCGCGCGAAACGACAAGCAGTGGCGCGACACCGCGGTTGAGAAGCTCGAGCCCTTTTATCAGCCGATCCGTCGCTTCCGGCGAGATAGTTCCGTCATCATTCAAGCCAGCCGAGAGAACCATGATTGCATCCGCCTTCGCCGGCAACGGATCGTCTCTGATGAATGCTTGCGCCGGCGCGACGATAATGGGCGTGTAAGCAACGACGATGAGCACGAGTGAGAGCAACCCTACGATCGCCATGGGCACAGCGCGCCATCCGGCCCACGCGAGGACGGCCCCGATGATTGCCGACGGAAGCAGTCCATCGAATCCACCGATGTGAAATACCCATGGAACACCAAGGGTCAAAAGTAGCACCCAGAAGGCAACTCCAAGCGCGGCGCCTTCTGCCGCGAGCAGGATACGATGGCGCACTGAAGGCGTCGCCGCAGTCGTGGCAACGCCGTCACGCCCTACATACATTTGAGAGTTGCGAGCCTGCGCAACCCGGTCATCCATGATTGGAGTCGTCACCATGAACAACCTAAGCCCGACTCAGGACCCCGGCATCTCGCGAGAGCAGCTCCGAGAACAAATCAAGACGCAGGTGCAAAAGGCGACTGCCGACGCCCGCCAGGCGGCGCGTGAGGCGCAGCAGGCGGCACGCGAAGCCGCGAATCTTCCCGCTCAACCGGGCCCGCCGGTTGGCGTCCCGGTCATTGGGGTGAGAAACATGCCGTTCGAGCGGGACATGCCTCCGCGCGTCAAAGACGTGTCGATCGCCTTCTTCGTGACGCTCGCTGTGATCATCATCGGCCTCCCGCTCATGCGCGCAATTGCCCGACGGATCGAGCGCGGCACCCCTCGTCCGGCTCAGATACCCGCCGAGATGCAGGCGCAGATGCAGCACCTCATGCAGTCGGTGGACGCAATCGCCATCGAGGTGGAGCGAATCTCCGAAGGCCAGCGGTTTGCGACGAAAATGCTGGCCGAGAGGAAGCCCGAAGCGTAGCTACGCCGGGCGCTCGCGGCAGACGAGCGCGTTGTGAGCCTTGATGTAGCCCGCGCGCATGACGTCGAAACCGTTTTCGTACGCATAGAGCGCTAGCTGGCGCGTGTCCATCAGCTCCCTGTAACCGTAGTTCATGTAGTCGGAGAGAATCGTATAGAACGCCCGCCCGCGAATCTGGTTCCGGGGCGTGGTGATGATCACGATACCGCCAGGCTTCAGAAACCTTCGATGGAACTCGAATGCCAGCGGTTTATGCTCGTCCGGAAAGTGCTCGACGAGGCCGATGCTGACCACGACGTCGAATTCCCGGCCATAGCCAAGGTCGCGGATGTCCGCCACCTCGTAATGAAT
>DASPWV010000762.1:0-4024 GCA_035637635.1 Vicinamibacterales bacterium
GACGACTCGCAACTCCGCGCCACTACGCGTACCTGAAGATTGCCGAAGGCTGCGACTACAAGTGCGCGTTCTGCATCATCCCGAAAATGCGCGGCCACTATCGCAGTCGACCGGTCGACTCGATCGTGACCGAAGCCCGCAACCTTTCGGCGCGCGGAGTGAAAGAGCTTCTGCTCATCTCACAGGACACGACGTTCTACGGAATCGATCGGCAGGAGCGTGGCGCCTTGCCGCAGCTGCTGCGTCAACTGAACGGGATCGACGGGCTCGAGTGGATTCGCCTGCTGTATTTGTATCCGACGACCATCTCCGATCACGTCATTGACGCCATCGCGGAATGCGAAAAGGTTTGCAAGTACATCGACCTGCCCCTCCAGCATGCATCGAACCGTGTGCTCGAGCGTATGAAGCGGCCGGGGACACGAGCGGCGTATGAACGGCTCCTCGCCAAGCTTCGCGACCGGATTCCGAACGTCACGCTCCGCACCACCTTCATCGTCGGCTTCCCAGGTGAAACCGAGGAAGATTTTCGCGAGCTGCTCGACTTCGTCGACGCGGTCGAATTCGATCACATGGGTGCGTTTACCTACTCACATGAAGAGGGCACGACTGCCTACGAGCTCACCGACGACGTGCCGGCTGCGCGAAAAGAGCGCCGGCAAGCCGAGCTCATGGCACGGCAACGGCAGATCGTCAGCCGCCGCCACGCGTCGCGTATTGGCCAACGTCACCGTCTGGTAATCGATGGAGCATCGGACGAACACGAGTTGGTTTTGCGCGGCCGGCTGCAGGGACACGCGCCGGAGATCGACGCGATGGTGTATCTGACGGAATGCGATCCGTCTGCTTTCAGAGCGGGTCAGTTCGTCGACGTCGAGATCGTTGCCGCGCGCGGGTACGATCTCATCGCGCGACCTGTTCACTGAGGTTCCTTCACAGGGTTCCCTCACGTACGTTCCTGCAAGGCAGTTCACTGGGGTTCCCTCACGCAGGGTTCCGTCACGTAGGTTCGTACACGGCCGTTCACGGTAGTTCGTTTCACAGCAGTTATCCCGAGGTGTTCGCAACCGCGCAGAACCGTCGTGAACGCCGCTAGGAACGTACGTGACGGAACCCCGTGATGGCACCTTCGTGAACACCCGTGAGGAACGTACGTCACGGAACCCCGTGAAGGAACCCCCGTGAGAAAAACACGTGATGGCACCTCCGAACGCCGTTACGAACGAACGCGACGGAACCCCGTGACGGCACCTCCGTGAACGCCGTTAGGAACGTACGTGAGGGCCCCCCCGTGAAGGAACCCACGTGGTAATATGGTGAGTCCGGTCGAAGTCTGGGAAACCAGAGTGGGCCTTTCTTTTGCCCACTCTTTTTGTTTAAGGGACCCTTTGACCCCGATCGAGCGAGTGCGCGAGCTTGCGGCCGGCGTGGCGGCGGGCTACGGCCTGGAGATCTTCGACGTCTCGCTGCGGCGCGAGGCCAGCGGCGAAATCCTTCGGGTCGTGCTGGACCGGCCCGGACCGGCCGCCACACCCGAGGACAGCGTCAGCATCGCGGAGTGCGAGAAGGTCAGCCAGGAGCTTGGCACGATCCTCGACGTCGAGGACGTGATTCCAACGACATACACCCTGGAGGTTTCCTCGCCCGGTCTCGACCGGCCGCTGCGGACCGCGGACGATTACCGGCGGTTCGCCGGCCGCCTGGCGAAGATCGTCACGCGCGAGCCGGTCAATCGTCAAACGGCGTTTGCCGGCCGCCTTCGCGGCATGGAAGGAGACGACGTGTTGTTCGAGTCGGAGGGCGGAAAACAGGTGCGGCTGCCGCTCGCGGTGATCCGCCGCGCACGCTTGGATGTGGAGTTTTGAAAAACGTTATGAGCACTAACCCGCTTCAGCAGACGATTGAAGCTCTCGCCAAAGAGAAGGGCATCGAGCCCGATGTCGTCATTCAGGCGATGGAAGAGGCCGTGCTGACCGCTTCGCGCAAGTACTATCGAACGGGCGAAGAGCTCAAGGCCAAGTTCAATCCCGAGAACGGACAAATCGAGCTCTTTTCGATCAAGACCATCGTCGACGAGGTCGCCAATCCCTCGACGGAGATCTCGCTGGCGGACGCGAAGGAAATCTACGGCGAGGACGCCGGGGTCGAAGTGGGTTACCAGATCGAGTTCCCGAAGCGGACCGACGTGCTCGGCAGGATCGCGGCACAGACCGCCAAGCAGGTGATCTTCCAGAAGGTGCGTGAGGCGGAACGGGAGATCGTCTACGCCGAGTACAACTCACGCGTCGGCGAAGTGATCAACGGCATCGTGAAGCGCTTCGAGCAGGGCGACATCATCGTCGAAGTCGGACGCGTCGAGGCCATTTTGCCGCGCAAGGAACAGTCGCGCGCCGAAAGCTACACGCAAGGCGATCGGCTTCGCGCCGTCATTCGCGGCGTCAGCAAGAGCGCGAAGGGACCGCAGATCGTGCTGTCGCGCACCGATCCGGCGCTCCTCATCAAGCTGTTCGAGCAAGAGGTTCCTGAAATCTACGACGGCACTGTGATGATTCGCGGCGCTGTCCGCGAAGCGGGCGATCGCGCCAAGGTGGCGGTGTACTCCCGCGAGCGCGACGTCGATCCCGTGGGCGCCTGCGTGGGCATGAAAGGCACACGCGTGCAGGCGATCATCCGCGAGTTGCGCGGTGAAAAGATCGATATCGTCGAGTGGTCCGAAGATCCGGTTCAGTTCGTGATGAATGCCCTTTCACCCGCGAAAGTGCAGCGGGTGACCATCGTCGACGACCGGGAAAAGGTGATGGAAGTCGTTGTCGAAGACAAGCAACTGTCGCTGGCCATCGGCAAGAAGGGCCAGAACGTCCGGCTGGCCGCCAAGCTTACGGGCTGGCGCATCGATATCAAGAGCGAAGAAGAGAAGAGAAAAGAAGTCGAGGCGCAGCTTGGCGCGCTGGAGATGCCAGCGGCTGACGAGGAAGCCGCGACAGACGTGGAAGCGCCGGAGGCTGCAGGCGCGGCAGAGATCGCGATCGACACCTCCGCAGCTGCGCAGGCTGCAACCGAGTCCGTCGACCAAGCGGAGGAAAGCACCGAAACGCCGGCCGCAGACGAGGCCGCTGCAGAACCGGACACTGAGACAAGCACGTAGGGTAGACGCGACCGTCCGCGACAACCGCTGAGAGGAAAGACGTTTGGCAACAGTTCGGGTTTACAAGGTCGCTGAACTGCTCGGCACGAGCAGCCAGGAAGTGCTGCAACTGCTCAAGCAGAATCACGGCATCGAATTGAAGAGCGCCTCGAGCACGCTCGAGGAGATCGTCGCGCGCCAATTCGTCGAGCGTCTGGCACGCCAGCGCGGGATCGATCTGCCGAAAGGCGACATCTTCTCCGACGCTGCGGTGAAGGCGGCGAAGAAAACCAGCGGCAGCGCGAAAAAGACGTCGGCACCCGCAGAAGCGAGGCCGTCGGCGCCTGTTCTGCCGCCGCCGCGCCTGATCAAGACGATCCGGCCTCCGGCACCTCCGGCGCCGCCTCCGGTTGCGGCGACCGAAAGCGCGCTCGTTGAAGAAGCACCGTCCGAGCCGCTCGCACCCCCAGAGATTTCGACGCCGCCAAAAGCGATTCCAGAACCGGTCGAAGAGCCGATCGTCGATGCGCCCGCCGCCAAAGCGCCGGCGCCGGCCGAAGCAGAAACGCCTGCGAGTGAACCGATACCTGTCGCGGCACGTCCGGCAACGCCTGGACGTTTTGTCCCGCCGAGTATTCGACTTCGAATCGAGGAGCCTGGCAAGGCGCCGCCAAAAGCACCGCCGTTGCAGCCGCGCCGCACCGTCATCCCGCAGCCGGCGAAACCCGCGCCGCAGCCAGCCCGTCCCGCTGCGCCACCAGCGGCGGCTGCTCGACCCGCCGGTCCACGTCCGGCGTATCCGGCAGCGGCGCGTCCTTCCGCCGGGACAACGCCCGCGATGATTGGCGGCCCGCGGCCACTGCCGTCGCAGCCGGTTCGCCCGACGCAGCAGATGCGGCC
>DASPWV010000763.1:0-4049 GCA_035637635.1 Vicinamibacterales bacterium
CTTCCTGCCCGACGGTCAGAGTCAGTCCCGAGCGCCGTTGCGTGACGAAACCCTGGAGTTCAACGCGAACTTCATACGGGCCGGGCGGCAAAGCCGTCGCCCGATACCACCCGCGTTCGTCCGTAACGACCGTGCGTACCCATCCGGTTTCCGTATTGGTGATCGCCACGGTCGCTCCGGGCAGCACACCGGATTGCTGGTCGTGTACCGTGCCCTGCAGCGTTGCGCCCGCCGACTGAGCCCAGGTGGCCGAAGGGGCGGTGACGATGGCAATGGCGCATGCGAGCCAAGCCAGCCGAATCAAAGACCGCATAGCTCCCCCTCTCTCGTGGCGAGATTTCACAGCTTTCCTGCCCGGTTGCCAAGCGATTTGTTGTTGCGACCTTATGAGCAATCGTCATGATCACGAGCTCTCGCTCGGCAACCGCGATCTGGACGGTTCTATCTGGTTCGCGCCAGTCAGCCGCGTTCGCCCGCGTGATGTGCAGTCGCGACACGCAGATTGTGCGGAATGCTCATGATGTGCGGCCGCTCTCACCCAGCGCGGCCGCATTCACCACGCACTCGGACGCGGAGCGTCGTCAGAAGTCGAATCGGAACCCGAACTCCGCCTGCCGCGGCGTGCCCGATATCGTCGTCGGTCGACCGAACGAGGCCGACGAGAGATTGCTGACTGGCGTGCCGAGATTGGCGTGGTTCGTGATGTTGAACGCTTCGAAGAAGCCTTCGAGTTTCCGGTTGCCAAACCGGACGAACTTGGAGAATCGAAGATCCAATTGAGCGAAGGAGGGCCCGCGCGCCGAATTGCGTCCGAGACTCCCTGATCGGCCGGCGAAGGTGAAATTGTACGTCGCCCGATCGAGCGGGTCGCCGTTGGTGTTCACCACATCGGGGCGGTCGTTGATGTTGGTGTCGCCGTTGTTGTCGCGCCCTGTCGTGATGGTAAAAGGCAGGCCCGACCGCGCCGAGAAGTAAGCCGAGATCTGGAAACCGAGTGGCAATGTGTGGGTGGCGAGCGCCACGAGCTGTTGTCGCCGATCGTTGTTGGCCGGACCCTTCTCAGCCTCTAGGTTGTTCATGTCCTGCGCGATGAACTGGAAGTCTTCTACGTCGCGTTCCGCTTTCGACAGAGTGTAGGACACTCGAAATGTCGGGCCAGGACCAGAGCGCCGTTCCAGGCGAACGAGCAGCGCGTTCGACCAGGCATTGCCAGTCATCTGGAATCGCGAGATCGCGAGATAGTTCGGATTCGGGCGAACGCGCGTCGTGGGATCGGGGTAGTTGACATCGTAGGTAAACACCAGGTCGCGCGCGCGCGTGTTCACGTAGTCCGCCGCGACGCCGAGTCCTCGCATGATCTCCCGCTCGATACCGATGCTGCTCGATCGCGACGCGGGAGTTTCGATCTCCGGAGCTACTGCCAGCGTGCTCGGCCTGCTCCCTGCCACCGTGCCGCCCGCGAAGGGATCGGGGTAACCGGGATTCACGACCGTTATGCTCGTCGATGTGGTCGCGCGAGATACATTGCTCGGGACATTGAGGAAGCTCTGATCGAAATACAGTCCGAAGCCCCCACGGATGGCCATCTTGCCGTTGCCGCCCGGGTCCCATGCAAACCCCACCCTGGGCGCGAGGTTGTCCTTATCGTCGCTCGCGTCGCGCAAGACGGGCTCGTAACGGGTGCTCACGTCCGCCACACGAATATTGCGCGAGCGTGACCACGCGGTGTCGAAGTCGTACCGGACGCCCGCATTCAACGTGAGATTGGGCCGCACCCGCCAACTGTCCTGCACGAAGAAGCCGTACACCTGCGCCGTGCTTTCCAGGTGCCGCTCGCCGATGGATTGTGTGAACTGCGTCGGGTACGTGCTCCTGTCCGCGGAGTTGAACGGCGCATCAGTCGCGAAGGTGAATGTGCCGTCCTGGTTACTGAGAAAGTTCGAGCTGAACGTGACCAGATCGACGCTCACGCCGGCCTTCATACTGTGCGTTCCAACCGTGTACGACAAGTTGTCGAGCAATCGTGTGTAGTCCTGCATGCTGTCCTGCGGGAACGGCTGCCCCTTGCCGAAGCCGCCGCTCGGCCGCGTGATCTGCGGCGCGTGGGATGTCGGGGCGTACGGATCGGTATCGAAAAAGGTCAGCGTCGGCTGATACTGAATGCGGAGCTCGTTGATGGCCCGGGTTGACAGAATCGCTGTATGGCTGCCTCCGAAGTCCTGGCTGCGCTGCCTCGAATTCCAGCCGCGCTCACGCGTGTTCAGACCGCCAACCCCACCGCCGATCTGTGTTCGATGATCGACGCGGTAGCGCAACGAGACGGTCTGGTTTGGACTCAACTGCCAGTCGAATTTCGTGAACGGGAGGTGCTGGTTGGTGTTGAACGGGTTCTGCCGTTGATCGACCGGCACCAACGGGGAGGTGATGATCGACGATGTACGGTTTCGAAGCATCTCGTACGCCCCGAAAAAGTGCATCTTGTCCTTGACGACTGGACCACCGACGAATCCGCCGAACTGTTGCTGATTGAAGGGTGCCTTCGGACTGTTCGCGAGCCGCGAAAAGTAGTCACGGGAATTGAGCGCCTTTGCACGTGCGAGGAGAAAAGCGCGTCCCTGCAACTGGTTCGTTCCAGAGCGCGTGACGATGCTGACGACAGCGCCGGCCGCCTGCCCCGATTCGGCTGAGAATTGGCTGGTGAGCACGACGTACTCTCGCACGGCCTCGAGCGAGATGCCGCCGCGGGAACTCGCCGAGACGAGGTCGTCGTTGCTGACGCCGTCGATCATGAACGTATTGTTGCGATTCAGCTCGCCGGCGGAGCTCACCGTGCTGCCGGTCGTGATACCGGCGCCGAAACCGGGACTTGCGACGCCCATGATCCCGGGCGCCGTCGTCGCGAGCTGGGTGTAATCCCTCGCGGGAATCGGGATGTTGTCGAGCTCGGCGCGTGAGACGGTCCCGCCAATCGCGTTCTTGGTGGTTTCGACCAGTGGCGCGTCGCCGGTAATCGTGAGCGTCTCGTTCACCGCTCCAATCTTCAGCGTGAATCCGAGCGTCGCCTCCTGGCCTATCGACAGCACCACGCCTTGTCGCACAATCGTGTCGAAGCCCGCCAACTCGACGCGCACTTCGTACGGCCCAGGCACCAGTGCCGCGGCGCGGTAGTACCCGCGCGAATCCGTCACGACGGTGCGGCTCGCACCCGTGCTCGTATTCGTGATCGTGACCGACGCTCCCGGCAGCACGGCCGACTGTTCGTCGGCCACCGTCCCTTGAAGAACGGCGCCTGTCGTCTGCGCGGCTGCCGACACGGCGGCGAATACGATCGCGGCGACGGCCACAACCAACCTTGCGAGCGCGAGTCGTCCTGTCGTCACGATCGTCCTCCAATCAGATGCGCGAGATATTGGAGCGAATGTCAGAACCCTGTCAAATCCAGTAGACTTCACCGACCAAGGAGCCACTGTTATGCGCATCGTGATGCATGCCTTCGTCATCGCTGCGATGCTCGCGATCTCGGCGCACGGGCAAACACCACGCGAAGGCGTGCTCGATCCAGTTCGGATCGATGCGCTCAAAGCGCACGTGTATTTTCTCGCCGCCGACGAGATGAAAGGCCGCGACTCCCTCAGCCCAGAGGGGCGCACTGCCGCGAATTACATCGCAGCGTTCTTCATGCGAGCTGGCCTGCGGCCAATCGGGGGCAGCTACTTCCAGCGGTTTCCGATGGTGCAGCAGCGTCTCGATCGCCAACGCTCGTACTTGAAGGCCACGATCGAGAGCAATGGCGCCGTGCAGGAAAAGACCTTCGCCGAAGGCAGCGATTTCACGCTGGGTCGCAACGGGCCCGACGCGACCGTCGACGCTCCACTCGTGTTTGGCGGCTATGGGGATGACGACTTCAAGGGCATCGACGTGAAGGGCAAGCTCGTGCTCCTGATGCTCCACGACTCACCGTCCGGGGATTCGCGATTTGGCGGTCGCATGAACATCCGCGAGACGAAGTCGGACGTGGCGAGAAAGATGGGAGCCGCCGCCATCCTGAC
>DASPWV010000764.1:0-2903 GCA_035637635.1 Vicinamibacterales bacterium
TGGTCTCTCGCAACGTTGCGATCTCGAGGCCGAGTCCTTCACAGGCATCGGCAGCGAGAATGCCCGGACCGCCGGCGTTGGTCAGAATGGCGACGCGACGACCCGCTGGAATTGGTTGCTGATCGAGCAGCACCGCGACATCGAACATCTCCTCGAGCGTGGCCGTGCGAATGACACCTGCGTGACGAAACAGCGCGTCGACCATGTGATCGCTTGCCGCCAATGCGCCGGTGTGTGACGACGCGGCCCGTGCGCCTGCAGCGGATCGGCCGGCTTTGACGGCGACTATCGGTTTGTGAAGTGCCACACTTCGTGCGAGCTGCCCGAACTTGCGCGGATTGCCGAAGCTCTCGAGATACAACAAGATCACTTTCGTTTTCGGATCGTCAGCCCAGTACTGAATCAAGTCGTTGGACGACACGTCGGCCTTGTTGCCGATCGAAGCGAAGGTGGAAATCCCGAGGTTCACCCGCCTCGCGTAGTCGAGGATGGCAAGACCCAGTGCGCCGCTTTGCGTCGAGAATGCGACGCGCCCTGCTGGCGGAAACACCGGCGAAAACGTCGCGTTCAGCAGCACGCTCGGATCGGCATTGAGGATGCCCATGCAGTTGGGACCGATCATCCGGATACCCGCCGCGCGTACCATCTCCAGCAGCTCGGCCTCCCGAGCGCGGCCCTCGGGGCCCGTTTCACCAAAACCGGCGCTGACGACAACAATGGCTCTGACGCGCTTGGCAACGGCGTCGCGCACCACCTCAAGCACATCGGCGGCGGGGACGACGACAATGGCGAGATCGATTTCGCCGGGCACGTTCGTCAGCCGCGGGTAGGCGGTAAGTCCCTGGACCGTTGACGCCGTGCGGTGAATCGGGATGACGCGACCGTGAAAACCGGTCGTCCGCAGGTTGTTGAGAATCTCGGCGCCAACGCCGCCGCGCTCACGGCTTGCGCCAACGATCGCCACCGATGCGGGCTCGAAGAATGGACGAAGCGACGCTCTCGCCGAGGCGCTCGCGCGCTCGGCGCTCTTCCACTCGAACGCGCTGGTTTCCTCCAACGACAACGTCACGACGATCACACCGCGATCCGTCCGGTGCTCGACGGTAAATCCGGAATCGACGAACACCTGCAGCATTCGATCGTTTCCCGGGAGCACGAGTGCCCAGAACGTCCTGATGCCGGCTTCGCGAGCATGCTCCGCCAGTTGCTCCAACATGCGCGTGCCGATTCCTCGCCCACGCATGGCATCGGCCACAAGAAACGCCGCTTCGGCACGCGAGACATCGTCCACGTCGCGTGCATACTGCGCAAGGCCGACGATCTCGTGCGCGCATTCGGCAATCACGACGTATTGATTGATACCGTTGGCTGACACCAATCGATCGACATCGGACCGGTCATACGCCCTGGTGCTGAAGAAGCGGTAGTAGACGCTTTCCGGCGAAAGCGTGGCACAGAGTGCGGTAATCCGATCGCTGTCGCTCGGCACGGCCGGCCGAACGCGCACAGTGCTGCCGTCGCGGAGTGCTACGTCCCATTCGGTGGCGGAGGCAAAGTTCCGAGTCATTCCCGATGACGGGAGCAACGCCGCTGCCGTAAAGGTGACGCGATCAAATGGGCGCGTTTGCGCGATTTCGCGTCGCGCGGCGAGTTGTCGCTGCGAATTTTTTCGCTGCAGTCGAGAAATTCCCACAATGTGCCGGCATCGGGAGTGCCTGTAGTTGCAGCATCGCTAGGGAGAGCGCCCGTTCACCGCTTGGCGTGCAAATTGAACAAGGTGCAGCGAACGACACGGAGGTGTCTATGAGCAGGTTCGCGGCACTCGTCGCCGGCTCGTTTGCGTTGGCGCTCTTCGGCGCGACGGTCGTTGGCAATGCGCAACAGGATCCCAACACGCCGGTTCGCGCGAGCCAATCGAACGGATCGTATTATTTCCAGACCTACTGCGCGGCCTGCCATGGCACCTCCGCGCGAGGCGACGGACCACTCGCCGATTCCATGCGGAAGCGCCCGGCAAATCTGACCGAGATTCTGAAGCGGAATAGTGGCGTCTTTCCGAAAGATCTCATCTTCCAAGTGATCGACGGCCGGCAGCCGGTGCGCGGCCACGGAGGACCGGACATGCCCGTCTGGGGCGACGCGTTCAAGCGATCGATCGAGGGCGGCAGCGAGGACGCCGTGCGCAACCGCATTCAGGCGATCGTCGACTACCTCGAGGCGATTCAACTCAGGAACGGAGAGTAGATCGATCGGGCGTGCGAGGTCGCGATGTGGCGGCTATGTCGTGATGACGAGGACGTGAGTCGTGCGCGAGGTTGCGTGGCAGGCAGTCTGTTTGTTGCACTACTGGGATTCGGAATCGCTCCCCCGGAGGTGAACAGACTTGCCCGCCACGCGAAGACCCCAATGCTGTTCTGAGAAACCCTTTGCCGATCCCTGACGCGCAGACGTTCCGCGGCCGGGTGACTTTCTCGAGGTGCACCATGATTGCTCTCAAACAGGTTCTGGTCCCGACGGATTTCAGTGAACCGTCTGACGCCGCGCTCGCCTACGGCAGAGAGCTCGCGCGTGCGTTCGGCGCGAAGCTCCACGTTCTTCATGTCGCCGAGAGTCTGATGACCACGGCGGGCATCGAGTACTTCTCGGCTTCGCTGCCCGAAGTGCAGGCCGGAATCGAGGAGGCGGCACGCAAGAAACTGCAGACCATCATCACCGCGCAGGATCGCGAGGAACTGCAGGCTGAGGTAGCCGTCCGGACGTGGACGTCGCCCGCCGCCGGAATCCTGGAATACGCCAAAGAAGAAGACATCGACCTGATCGTGATGGGCACCCACGGCCGCGGCGCCATGTCGCGCTTTCTGATCGGCAGCGTGGCCGAACGCGTGGTCCGGACCGCGCCATGT
>DASPWV010000765.1:0-4565 GCA_035637635.1 Vicinamibacterales bacterium
CGTCTCGCGTGCGTTGATATACGCGCCATGCTCCACGAGCTTGCGGGCGAGGTCGGGGCCACTCATCTCGCCCTGGGGCTTCTGCCCAGGGTTGTTCTGGCCGCGCTGCGGGCGCCGTGACCAGACGATCTGATGAAGCGCGGTCCATCCCTGTCGATCCGTGTTCGGATTGGCGCCCAACTCGAGCAGCGTGTTCGCCGCTTCGTAATTGACACCCTGAATCGCGACGACCAGTGCGCTCGTTCCGTCAGGCAGCATGTCGTCGACGTTCGCGCCGGCTTGAACCAGGGCCTTGATTGCGGCGACCTGCCCCTGTCGCGACGCAAACAGGATCGGTGAGAATCCGATCGCCGTTCGTTCGTTGACGTTGGCTCCTCTCTCGGCGAGCAGCTTCACCACGTCGGCGTACCCCTCGTGAGCCGCCAGCATCAGAGCGCTCTGCCCTTTCCATTTTTCCTTGCCGTTCACGTTCGCCCCGTGGTCGAGCAGCACGCGCACCGCGTCGATCTTGCCCGTCCGGGCAGCCGTCATCAGCGCGGTTTCGCCTTCCGGCAGGGCGGTGTTCGCGTCCGCGCCCGCCTTCAGCAGCCGCTCAATCATGTCGGCATTGGCATTCAGGGCGGCGGAGTAGAGTGGCGTCACGCCGTAGCGGTTCGCCGCCTTTGGATTCGCTCCTGCGCGGATCAACAGGTCCGCCATTGCGAGATCGTCTCGATCGGTCGCCCAGTGCAGCGCCGTCGTGCCGTCCGGCGCGGGCGTGTTGACGAGCGTCGGCTGCTGCGGCAGAAGAGCCCGCAGCGCGACGACGTCTCCTCGTTTGGCCGCATCGAGAATCGGGTTGGCGGGCCCCGCGGTACTCTGGACGACCGCGAAGAACAGGGCCATCAGCGACCATCCGGCAATTCGTGTCACGACCATGCTCGTGCTCCCTTCGAGTACGGCTAGAGATTCGTCGGCAGCGTGATGGCGTCGAGGTCGAGCACTCCGGTGCTGTCGCCGAAGCTTTCCCTCGGCACACCAGCTTTGTTGACAACGGACAACAGCAGGTTGGAGAACGGCGTTCCCATCTTGGTCGCCACGTGCCGGTTGCCCTTGAACACGCCGCCGCCGACGATTGCCGTTGGCATGTCGATATGCGAGTGAATGTGCGGATTGCTCAAGCTCGCGCCGAGCAGCAGCATCGAATGATCGAGCAGCGTGCCGTCGCCATCAGGCGTGTTGCGCATCTTCTCCACGAGTTGGCTGAACAGCTGCAACTCGAAGGCGACGACCTTCGCGTATTTCGCGATGTTCTCGGGATTGTCGCCGTGATGCGACATCGAATGATGCTGTTCTGCAAGACCAATCTCGGGATACATCCGCGCCGAGAGCTCCTTGCCAAACATGAACGTGGACACGCGCGTCACGTCTGCCTGGTAGGCGAGGTGGAGCAGATCGAACATCAGCGTCACGTGATCGTCGAACCGCTCGGGGACACCGATGCCCGGCCGTTCGTATTCGGGCAGAGGCGAGGCGGCATTGTTCGCTTCGGCCAACTGGATCCGCCGCTCGACTTCGCGAATGGCGTCAAGGTGATCGGCGACTTTGACCCGATCGGCCGGTCCGAGCTTCGCCTGCAACTTCGACATCTCCTGACCAACCGAATCGAGAATGCTGTTCTTGATCCGGAGCTGTTTGAGTTGTTCGGAAGCCGGCCCGCCATCCCCAAACAGCTGCTCGAACACCAGCCGCGGACTGCTCTGCGTGGGAAGCGGTGTCGACGGAGACGACCACGAAACCGTTGTGCCGTAGGCACAGCTGTACCCCGTATCGCAGCCGCCGGTCACCGAGTTCGGGAGGATGGCGAGCTCGAGCGATGGCAGCGGCGTTTCCTGGCCCAGAGTCTGCGCGATCAGTTGATCGGCTGACACACCCGCACGGAGGTCCGATCCTTCCGTCCGCTTGATGTGCATGCCCGTCAGCCACGTGCCGGTGCCGCGCGTATGGTCGCCGTTGCCGTCGCCGAGACTCTCGGCCGAACGATGGTGCAGACCGCTCACAACCGTCAGCTGATTGCGAAACGGCTTGAGGGCTTCCATACTCTGGTTGAACTCGAAGTTCTCGCCCACCGTCTTCGGCTTCCAGTAGTCGATACCGGTGTGGTTCATCGCCACCCCGTTCGGCAAGTAGAAGAAGCCGAAACGACGGATAGGCTTCGCCGCCGTTCTGGACATGGCGGACAGCGCCGGAACCATGGAGTCCAGCAGTGGGAGCGCAACCGCGACTCCCATCCCGCGAAGGAAAGTCCGGCGGGGCAGCGCCCTCTTCGTGACGATCATGATTCCATCCTCCTCATTTGGAAGGGAGCGCTCTTGACGATCCCCAGAATGAGTGACTGAAAGCGGTACTCATTGGAAGCTGCGTCGCGCAGAATTGCGCGAACAGCCGGCATGTCGGATGCCTCGATTCCCCGACCGAGCGAATAGGTGAGCAGCTTGGACGTCAACGTGGCCAGGAAGCGATCGGAATGGTTGACGAGGAGCCGTCGCAGTCCGGCGACGCCTTCCATCTTGGTGCCGTCTGCATAAGTGTCGATGCTGTCAATCGGCAGGAAGTCGTCGTCTTTGACGCGGTATTTTCCGATGGCGTCGAAGTTCTCGAGCGTGAACCCGAGCGGTTCCATCAGCCTGTGACACGACGCACAGACCGGATTCTTGCGGTGCTGCTCCGTCTTCTGCCGAATGGTCAGCAGCCGGCCGATATTCTGCTCCTCGGGAAAGGGCGGCACGACCGGCGGCGGCTCGGGCGGCGGCGCACCAAGGATGTTTTCCAGCACCCATTTGCCGCGCACGACCGGCGACGTGCGATTCGGGAAGGAGGTGACGGTCAGGACGCTCCCCTTCCCGAGCAGACCGAGGCGAGGGCTGTCGTCGGGAAGCGTAATCCGTTGGAAGTCGATCCCACGAATGTTCGGGATGCCGTAGTGCCGTGCGAGTCGCTCGTTCACGAACGTGTAGTTGCCGGTGAGCAGCTCCATCGCCGGGCGATCGTCGCGCATCACGCTATCGAAGAACAGCTCGGTTTCGCGGGCAAGCGCCTGCGCCAGCGTGTCGCCGAAATCCGGGTAGATCATCGGATCGGGGACGATGTCGGGCAGTTTGCGAAGGTACAGCCACTGACCGGCGAAGTTCTTCACCAGGGCCTCGGAGCGCGGATCTTTGAGCATGCGCCGCACTTGCTGTTCGAGCACCGCCGGTTCGTGAAGCCTGCCTTGAATCGCCACGTCGAGCAACGCGTCGTCTGGAATGCTGCTCCAGAGGAAGAACGACAACCGCGAGGCGAGGCTGACATCGCTGATGCGGTACACACCGGGTGCGCTCGCGTCGGCGCGAGCCGGATCGAACTCGGTGCGGAACAGGAACGAGGGACTGATGAGAACGCGCTGCAGCGCGACTTCAATGCCCTGGTCGAAGGTTCTTCCTTCCGAGCGAGCTTTCGCGTAGATGTCGAGGAGAAGCTGCACGTCCTCGGTGGTCACCGGCCGGCGGTACGCGCGACGCCCGAGGGTGGACAGGATTGTCTTTGCACAGCCCGGCTCTTCCGCCGGTTTGGATGGCTGACAGACGAAGACGCGCTTCCGAAAGAGCGACTGATCCGCGCCTCCGGACAGCAGAGGGCCCATGATCTCGAGGGTGCGCAGGGCGGCGCCCTCGCGCGTTTCCCTCGTATCCGGGATTCCTCTTCCCACGTACGGTTTCAAGAACGGCCGTCGAAAACCTTCCGGCAACGCGGAGGGCGACTTCACCGGGAACGTCGCGCGTACCTCGTGGGCACCGGCGGTCATCGGAACGCGAACGACCCAGTCATCATCGAGCTTGCGGCGGTCGAGCATTTCCTGCTCGGGCAGCCGGCCACCCTTGCGCGCGGTGCCGGTTTCGGGACCTTGACTCGGCGCCCTGAATACCTGGCGCTCGATGTTGAGATCCCAATCGGGACTGGCTTTCAACGTGAACACGGCCACCTGCTCGCCGTCGATGCTGATCTCGAGATCCTGATCGCCCCGGAAATGTGGGATGTCCTCGTCGAGGCCGCGGCCGAGTCGCGCTTTGATGACGTACTCGCCGTCGCGCGGCGCCATGAAATTCACGAGGGTGCCGCCGCGGGTCCCTACCGGCATGCCGTCGAGCCGAATATCCTGATCCAACTGGTCCGAGACCCGAACCATGACGCCTGTCGGCGGACCCGGCGTTCCGGTGGCCACGCGGGCGATTTTTTGCGCCGCGTTGAGGTACCGCTCCATGAGCAGCGGTGAAAGCTTCAGGACGCCCGCAATGTTGTCGAATCCGTAGCTGATTTCGTCGACGGGCAGCATCTCGCTGACATCAATCTGTACAGCCAGGAGATCTCGAATCGCATTCGCGTATTCCGCGCGATTGAGCCGATGGAATGGTTCCGTGCGACCTGGATCGGGGTGGGCCGCCCACGAGCGGTCCAACTCGTCTCCAAGCCACGACAGAAAGCTTTGCAGCGTTGGCTTGTCTGGTCGAGCCCTGTCGCCCGGCGGCATCAGACCGGCCTGCAGCTTG
>DASPWV010000766.1:0-8264 GCA_035637635.1 Vicinamibacterales bacterium
AGCGCGAGCTTATTGAAGCCGTCCACCATCGATCCGCCAGCGGTGAGGCAACCGCGCCGCGAGCCTGTCACTGTGCGTGACGACGATCAGCATCGTTTGCTGGCGCTCATGCAGTTCGAGCAGCAGATCGGCGACCCGCGCGGCCGTGTCGGAATCGAGATTGCCCGTCGGCTCGTCGCACAATACCAGCCGCGGCTCACGAACGAGCGCACGTGCCAGCGCGACACGCTGCTTTTCGCCGCCGGAGAGCGCCGCGGGACGATGGTCGAGCCGTCTGGCGAGACCGACCTGCTCCAGCAAATCGCGCGCCCGCGCACGCGCGTTGCCGTCGTGCGCGCCCACGAGCGTGGGGACGAGCACGTTCTCGAGCACCGTGCACTGCGGCAGCAGACAGTGATCCTGAAACACAAATCCCACGTGCGAGTTCCTGAAACGCGCGAGCGCCGTAGGATCGAGCTCGTAGGGGCTCTGACCATCGAGTCGCACGGTTCCCGAGGACGGCGATTCCAATCCGCCAAGCAGATAGAGCAGCGTGCTCTTGCCAGAGCCGGAAGGGCCGGTGATGGCGGCGGCCTCTCCCGCCTGCAGTGTTAGAGACACGTCGGCAAGGACGGTCAGATCACCGGCTGGCGACGGATAGATTTTGGTGAGATGGCTCGCTTCCAGCACGGTTGTCTACAAGTTCGCGGTATACCTCGAGCGTGCGATCCGCCATGCGATCGATCGTGTAGTGAGCGCGCACGCCTTCCGCTCCTTGGCGGCCCAACGCCGCAGCGCGTGCAGGATTCTTCCACAACTCGCAAATGCGATCGGCGATGTGCTCGGGGTGCGCAGAATCGGCGAGTATCCCGCCACCGGTCCGCTGCAGCATCTCAGGAAACGCTCCGTGATTCGGCTGAACGACTGGAACGCCGCATGCCATAGCCTCCAGCAGGTAGAGACCCTTCGGCTCGACGTAATCCGACGGCACCGAGAGTACATCGACGCGGTGCAGGAACCGAATCTTGTCGGCGCGATCCACGGACCCCACGTACTCGAACTCGCTTAGCAGGCCACAAGTCTCCAGCTTGCGCTCGATATCGGTCAGGTATGCGCGCTGGCTTCGACCGAGAAAGCCGGCAGCAACAAGCCGCGACGCTGGCAATCCGCGGTCGCGCCGAAGGAGGCGATACGCCTCGGCGAGATTGTGAAGGCCTTTTTCCGGCGCGATGCGCGCGAGGTATCCAATGGTGAAGGGCGATGAGTGCGATGCGGGATCACGTCCGTCCGATCGCGGCGTGAACGCCTTGACGTCTATGCCAAGCGGCACTGTGCGGATTCTCGCTTTCGGAATGCGCAGGTAGTCGGACATGAAGTTCGTGTAGTACTCGCTCACCGACACGAACACGTCAACGTCGTCGATCTGCGCCCGAATCAGTTCGATGGCCTGCGTCCGGTACGGATCCGGCAGTCCATCCAGAAACAGATCCTCGCCTTGTAGTGTGACGACGATAGGCCGATTGAGCGCGCGTCGAATCGGCGCCGCGAGCGGGATCAACAGCGCGTTTGGGATGTTCACCAAATCCGGCCGCTCCTCGTCGCGCAGGAACGCAAGCAGCTTGTCGATTTCCTTGTGCTGATTGCCGCGCTCCCCGCGCAACGTGGAGATGGTCAGCGGGCCGAGCATGTGGGGATCGACGTCGATCGATCGCGATGCGAAGTGTTTGATGACTGACGCCGAGTCCCAGAGGCGATCGAGCAGCCACGGTGTGTGCCTGAACAAAGGAACGTGTTGCTGCAGGTAGACGCTGATGCCGCCGAGAAAGACGCGCTGGCCCGCGCTCACGTTGGGCTCATCGGTGACGGTCGGTGTGTAGATGGGCAGCAGCGACACGCGATGGCCGCGTGCCATGAGCGCCGCCGCCAGGGCATTGTCGCGCAGGCAACTGCCGCAGAACATGTCAGCGGCGCCGGCGGTGAGAAGGAGGAGGTTCATTCCTAATCTAAGAGAGTGTGAACTTTTTAGTTTCCAGTTGCCAGTTACCCGTTCAAAGTTAAGTTTTCGAGTGGATCGAGCAAGACAGTTGAAAAGTTCCAATGCAACTTACAACTCACGAAACTGACAACTCAACTTTGAACTGGCAATTGGCAACTGGAAACTGTCAGATTCGCGCTCCACCCTCTATGCCAGCCGCTGTATCGCGCGCCTCGCGTACAAGTGATCGAACAGATTTCCCTCATGTGGCTGATCCCACCCGATCTGCGTCGTCGGAATCGCTCCGAGATTCAGGCGGTCCACGAGCGGTGAGTTGATGAACTTCTCTCGGAACCGTGCGTCGTTCGAAATGCAGGTGACGACAAGCGAGTGCCCGAGGCCTTCGGGCAGTCGCTCGGGCGCCACTTCGACCACTGCTGCAAAGGGAAACAGGAACTCACGGTTTGCGAGCGGATGACCGGCATCGGCGCGAACGATCGTCGGCAGCAGGAACGTCCCGCCTTGTACGCTGACCACACGGGCGTCACCACGAACTTCAGCGCTGACATCGGTTGCGCGGCCTTCGTCGCCGGCCGCGGCGAGGTCCTGATCGATCACTATCGAAATGCGGTGCGCGACGCCCGCGTCAGCAAACGGCGCAAGTATCGCGTCGTCGTGATCGAGCGGGAGTGGTTCAACGTGTGACAGACGTTCAGCTAAAGCGCGGGCGATCTCATCTCCATGTTTCGTCACCCATACGCCCGACGCGTTCACGCAGGAGCGGCCGCCGTTGTTCACGATGGATTCGACCATCACCTCGAGATACTCCGGCCAGCGATCGGCCACATCCGGCCCGAGAACAATCTTGCTGTAGCCAGGTCCGTGCACCTCGACGCGCGGATCGGCGGTCCAGCGGCGCGTCGATCCCGTATCGCCGAAGACCATCCCGCGGCCGCACGCTCGAAGAATCTCGTTGCCGCCCGCGTGATCCGATGGGTAATAACCGAACGCGTCGGGAGGCACTCCCGCGGCGAGGTACGCGTTGATGATGCGAAGCGGTGTCCACGGCTCGGCGCTTCCCGGCTTCAACACGAGCGGCATCTTCAGCACGGTTGCCGGCGCCCACAGCGAATGCACACCGGGCGAATTGCTCGGCAACACGACGCCAAGGGCCTGGGCGCGAGGAAAGAAGCTGATCATCTGACCATTACGATCGCTCAGCCCGCGATCGAGCACGTCGAGATCGAGGCCGCGAGTCAGTCCGCGGATGACCTCGTCCACTTTGCTCAGAACGCCATGGACCTTCTGCATGTTGCGTCGAACGTTTGCCCACGGCATGCCTGTCGTGGCCGAGACTTGCTCGACGTATTGCTGCGGTGACTGAGTAATCGCGCGACCTGGATCGACTGGCAACGTGCCGTGGACGAAGTGCTCGGCCGCGGCCTTCGCGGCGAGCACCAGATCCTCAACGTTGACCTCGAACAGACGCTGTCGCGCGTCAGCCTGGCGAAGCAGATCCCGCCGGATGAGACCAACGTTGGCCTGACTGATTTCGACAAACGGCTCGCGCGTGCTGAAGTGGGGCACGACCATCTTGTCGACGCTCTCGTACGGCTGGCCCCAGCGGAGGATTGGAACGTGCAGCATGATTCTCAGTTACCTGCCATGCGACATCGCCAGATCACATCGCCACATCACCAACTCGCCACCTCACGACATGTGTCATTCAGTACACCCCTTCTACCACCGCTCCACCCAGCTTCCCGAACGGCCGCACATTGCGTACGCCGTCCCACGGATACAACGCGCAGGGCGGCTCGCGCTCGGCTTCATCGCGTTCGAGAAATCGCGGCATGAAGAACTCGCGCGTGAGCGTGGTGAGACGAACGCGGCCCGTCTCGCCGTATCCGACGAGTCGCGTCGGATCCTCCGGATGGACGACTTCGATCATCGCGCGCGGGCTCGGAGGGTAATAAATGACGGCCCAGTTGTCCTCTGGTGCGCGCGGCTTGTGCGTCGCGAGTCCCATCAGGGTGTTGCCGTACGTCGGCGCGAAATATGCGCCTTCCATCAACTCTTCGACGGCAAACCGGTGAAACTGCGGTGTCATCTCGGTGCCGCCACAGAACACGCCGGTGATGCCGGCCTTCTTCAGCGAGATGCGCTCGGCGAGCGCCTCGAGAAGCTTCGGCGTGATGAACAGACAGCGGATCGTGTCGTGCGCCTTCAACAGCGTCAGGGCCTGATCGATGACGTGTCGCTTGTAGGTTTCGACCAGTTCCAGGTCGCCCCATTTGATCAACTTGATCACCCAGCGGGGATCGAAATCGAGACCGAAGCAGATGCCTCCGCGATGTTGCGCGAGATGTTCGATGGCCAGGCGCAGACGACGGGGGCCGCTGGGGCCGACCTGCAGCCAATCCGCGCCGTGCGGAAAGAACTCGTCCGGCAGCGTGCGGCTGAACATCTCGTAGTCGATGCGGAAATCCTCGATGTTGATCCGCGACTTGGGCACGCCGGTGCTGCCGCCCGTTTCGAACGTCGTGATCGGCCGATCCTGGTACTCGCGCGGAACCCAGCGCCGCACGGGACCGCCGCGAAGCCACTCGTCCTGAAAAACCTCGAACTTGTCGAGTTCGTCGTATGTGGTGACCTCACGGCGTGGATCCCATCCGGCGGCGTCTGCCCACGCCAGCCAGAACTGGCAGCCCGTTTCGGGACTGAAATGCCACGTCATCAGCTCGCGCACCCAGGCATCGAGCGCGTCGCGGGCGATCGAGACGGCAGAGCGGTCGCCCGTAGTAGTCACCGACATCCTGCGAATTCTATCCCGGCGGCTCGTAAAGCCGAGATCGGGGGACGACTCGAGTCGCGCGGGCGGGCGGGACTTCAGTCCCGCCACGCGTCACGTTCTCGTGAACTGCTGCTCGCGCATGACCTGGGCGACTTCGAGATGGTAGTAGTGGTACCAGCGATCGCGCCCCAGCTTCTGGGCGAGGCGATGGCGCTCGTCCCGCCGCCATGCCGACTGCTGCTCGTCGTTTTCCCACCACACGACGGTGAGCCGTTCCCCATCGTCTGCTTTGAAGCTTTTCATGGCGACGAAGCCGGGATACGTGCGCGCGCGCTCGAGCATTTCGCTCGCCATTGCGCTGTAGTCGTCGCCGGCCTGGCTGGTGAGGCGTGAGCGGAAGAGTGTGACGACCATTGTGCAGTCTGGATCGCGCAATTGAACCGTGTCAATAGTGATATTGTATGCATACAATGTGGAAGCCACGGCTCGAGCGGAAAACCCAGACGCGGGCGCCCATCTACCTCGCGCTCGCGCATGCCATCGCCTCCGACATCCAGTCGGGACGTCTTCGCGCTGGCGATCGTCTGCCGCCGCAGCGCGATCTCGCAGACGCGCTGGGGGTGACCGTGACGACGGTCACCCGCGGCTATGCCGAGGCGGAGCGGCTCGGCCTGGTGAGTGGCGAAGTCGGCCGCGGCACCTTCATCCGTCCCCCCGCGTTTGCGCCGCTCTCCGCGCATGACGAAAACCTCGTCGATCTCGGCACCAACGCGCTGCTGCCGCAGGCCCACGGCGGCGAGCTCGTCAGCGCGCTCGCGGCGCTTGTGGCGCGGACCGAGCCGCAGCGGCTGTTCAACTACCAGCCGCACGCCGGCCTCCCGGAGCACCGCGCAGCGGCGGCCGAGTGGCTTCGGCAGAGCGGCGTCCGCGCCGATCCCGCCGACACCATTCTGACCTCCGGCGCGCAGCACGCGATGGCGGTTGCGCTGGCGACCATTACTGCGCCGCGGGCCACCGTCCTGTGCGAAGCGGTGACCTACACCGGGATGCGATCGCTCGCGCACCACCTCCATGTGCGACTGCAGGAGGTGCCGCTCGATCGTGAAGGCCTGCTGCCCGACGCGCTCGAAGACGCGGCGCTCGAGTCGGGTGGCCGCGTGCTCTACTGCATGCCGTCAATTCAGAATCCCACCGGCCGCGTGATGTCGCGCAAACGGCGAAAGGACGTCGCCGCGGTTGCCGAAAAGCTCGATCTCACCATCGTCGAGGACGACACGTACGGGTTCCTCGCACCGGGAGTATCACCGCTGGCGTCGCTGGTCCCCGATCGCACGTTCTATTTGACGAGCCTCTCGAAGAGCGTCGCGCCCGGACTCAGAATCGGCTTTCTCCGCGCCCCTGCCGGCTGGATCGACCGTATCGTGGGCGCCGTCTTCGCCACGACGGTCATCGTGACGCCGCTGAGCGCCGCGGCCGCAGCGGAGTGGATCACAAATGGCACGGTGGCACGCGTAGTCGAGTGGAAGCGTCAGGAGATTCGCGCGCGCCAGCAGCTCACGCGAGAGATTCTCGGCGATCAGATCTCGGGCGCTATGGAAAGCCAGCACGTGTGGCTGCCGCTGCCGTCACGCTGGCCGGCGGAGGATTTTGCACGTCAGGCGCGCCAGCGTGGTGTCATCGTGACCCCCGGCCGTGAATTTGCCGTGGCACGGCACGATCCGCCGAACGCAATCAGAATCTGTCTCGGGCCGCCGGCTGAACGTGTGTCATTGACCCGCGCACTATCGATCCTGGCGGAGATTCTCAAGGGGACGCCGAAGGCGTTCGGCACGGCCATTTGACGCTCCGATGCTTAGGGATGCAGCACGTCAGAGAAGTTCCCGCTGAATCTGCTGAAGTCCACGAATGGATCGTCCGGTGGCACGGCGAGGAAGTATTCGATGATCGGTTTGTCGTCCGTCAGAATCGGGCGCTCGAGAGCACCGCCAGCGAAGAGACGGCAACGAGACTTCCGCGGCTGCCCAGAAACGGCAGCAGCACGAACCCTCCAAGAATCGATCCCACGACGGCGCCGACGACGTTGAGTGAATAGAACGTGCCGATGCGGCGCGAACGGTTGTTATCGTCGGTCGCCCAGCACGAGAGGCCGATTGGAAACGCAAACCCGAGAAGCAGCGTCGTCGGTAACATCGCCAGAGCGCCGCCCACGAGAATCGGTACGAAATACGAGTCGAGCCCCGCCGGCGTCAAGGCCGGGCCGAGCCAGTCGACGGCGGTTTGCAACTTCGCGAGGAGATTGAACGAGAGAACTGCCGCAACGCCAATCGCCAGCTGCGTCAGCGTCAGAATTGCGAGCCACGGTCCGGACCGCCGAAGTAGCGGCGTCGCAGTGGCGCTGCCAACCGCAATACCCGCAAGCACCGACGCCAGCATCAACGTGAACGCATAGGCCGTTGGCCGGAGAAAGATCACGAGCATCCGAAACCACACGATTTCGAGCGCCAGTGACAGGAGGCCGGAAAGGATAAAAGTCCAGAGCACCGCGCGCTGACTGCGCGCGTCGACGAGGGTCTGAGGTGCCAGATCGATTTCTTGATTTCTGTCGTCCAGCGACGGCGCACCAGCGATTGCGATGCGCGACCCTGCAAATTGCGCGATTGCTCCAATCGTCAGGTTCGTTCCCGCCGCAATTCTGAAAGGACGCGCCATGCCGAGGATGGGAACAAAGTAAAAGCCAGCGAGAAGCGCGCCCAGAATCGCACCGCCGGTGTTGGCGGCGTAAAGCAGACCGATGCGCGAACCGATTTGTCGACTGCGCGCGAGCGCAGACTGCATCACCAGTGGAAGCGCAGGACCCAGCGGCCGTGGCTGTGAGTCATCGAGGCGGAAAGCGCGCGGCGAGATATTCGATCAACGCCTCCTTTTCAACGTCTGGAACCGTCGCTCCCCAGCGGATCATCTTGTCCAATTCGCGCGTCCATCCGGCGCGCGTGAGCCGCTGCGCCTCTATCAGGTCATCTTCGTGACACGTGAAGCATGCGCGTTTGTAGACCGTTTCGGTACCGGCGGTCGAGACGATGTTCGCTGGCACGGGCTTCGGCGCGAAGTGCGCCGCCAGGTAATCGAGCATCGGTTCGCGCTCGCTCTGGTCGACGACAGCGCCCCATCGGATCATCTTGTCCAACTCGCGGCCCCAACCTGCGCGCGAAAGGCGTTGCTGCATGATCACATCGGTCTCGTGACACGTGACGCAACGCGAGACCACCGTGTCGCGTCCAGGGCCGGCCGGCAACTCTTGCGGTTGACTCGTCGCGGCGAACGTCAGGAGCGCGAACACGAACGCGAACAACGCCCGCATCTACTTCACCTCGACGCGCACGCTGTCCGGCGCGTTCCACAGATACCCCGATGGATTCCACGCCGGCATCAGCGGCTGCGTGCGGCCGTTCGCGTCGGTCGCGCGGCTCATGATCAGATAAGACTCGGGCTTGCTGAGCGTGGCGGCCGTCTCGAATC
>DASPWV010000767.1:0-2001 GCA_035637635.1 Vicinamibacterales bacterium
CACAGTGAGAATGGTTTTCTGCCAAAGCACCGAATGACCGCGGATTCGGCGGATGTGAAGGTCAGAGTCAGCAGAGTGCACCCCTTCACTGGGGAACATCGCGGGTTCCCGTGCCATCGAAGTTTGTGACAGAGTACTCGCCCATGATCCTCATCGGACAATACGACTCTCCTTTCGTCCGCCGCGTGGCCATCGCGATGCGGCGGTACGGCATCGGCTACGAGCACCGCCCCTGGTCGGTTTTTGGCGACGCGGAAAAGATTGCCGAGCATAACCCACTCTTGCGGGTGCCCACGCTCGTCCTCGATGACGGCGAGCTCTTGATCGAGAGCTCCGCGATACTCGACGCGATCGACGAGATGGTCGGCCCCGAGCGTGCGCTCTTGCCCAGGAGCGGGCCGGTTCGGCGCGACGGCATGCGCGTGATGGCGCTTGCCACCGGCTTTGCCGACAAATCGGTGAGCCTCTATTTGGAAACACTGTTGCGAAAAGCTCCTTCCGAAACGTGGATCGGCCGTTGCCGCAGGCAGATTGCGGAGACGCTCGATCTTTTGGAAGCGGATCGGGCACGGCGCGAGAGCCGCTTTTGGCTCGGCGATGCGCCTGGCCATCCGGACATCACGGTCGCCTGCGCTCTCTGCCACCTGCGCGAGGCTCATCCCGGTTTCTTCGACGCCGATCGCTGGCCGACGCTTGCGCATCATGCCGCGCTTTGCGACACGCTCGAGGAATTTCAGGCGATCTATCAGCCCTTCGTGGTGACCCTCGGTTAATGGTATGTCGACGCTGTAGGTGCTGAGCGCCTGTGCTTACCTGGATTTCGCAAAATCCCGCTGTTAGGGTTTTAACGTGGGGGATTTCTTAGCTCGATCACTTACGGCAAGCGCGACGGCTGTGTTCGCGCGTGTGGGCCTCGTCGCCCTTTTCGCGATCGTGGCCGGGTGCTCGTCGGATTCCGAAGAACCCGTACCGATTTCCGACAAGGATGCGAGCGCCGCCGACGCAAGCGGGGTTGATCGAATCGCGAAAGACGGCGGCACGACGAGTGATCGCGTCGGCATCGACGGCGAGCCCGCAACCGACCGCAGTGTTGTGAACGATGGCGGGCCGAACGATGGCAGCACCACGATCGACGTGGGTCGCTGCACACCCTTGAACTGCGCGCTCGGCGAATGGTGCGACACATGGGATTACAGGTGCAAGCCCGGGTGCGACGGAGCCGAAGATTGTCCGGCGACGGCATTGTGCGACATGTCCGCGCATCTCTGCAGGTGCTCGGTCAGCGGCGAGCATCTGTGCGGAATGGCGTGCGTCGCCGAGGGGCCAACGAGCTGCGGTGACAGCTGCATGAATTGTCCCTCCGCGCCCAACGCCGAACCAACTTGCGTCAACCACGTTTGCAAGACGTCCTGCGTCACGGGTTCCCATCGCTGCGGGACGGACTGCATGCTCGACACGAGCGTGCTCAGTTGCGGGGCCTCCTGCACTCCTTGTGCAACGGCCGCGCTTCAGAAGGCTTCGTGCAATTCCGCAACGTGCAGTCTCTCGTGCATCGCAACGTGCGGGTCGGGTTGCGTCAACTTTCAAAACGACTTGGCCAATTGCGGAACCTGCGGTCACGCGTGCGGCGGAGGCGAAGTCTGTTCGCTCGGCCGGTGCGCCGTTCCCTGCACGGGAATACCGGGATTCGCGCGCATCCTGCCTACACTCGACGTCGGTACCGCCGAAAGCAGCAGCGATCTTCAGGTCGCCGATTTCAACCGCGACGGCAAGGCCGACGTCGCGTGGTTGGACTTCTGGACCGGCGGCATTCAAATCGCTTTCGGACGCGGCGATGGAACCCTCGCAGCGCCCACGGCGAGCTACCCGACTGCGATCTTTGCGCGAGGGTTGCGCGCGGCCGACGTCAACGGGGACGGCAAGCTCGATCTGCTCACCGTTCGTGACACCCTTTACGTGCTTTTGGGCAACGGCGACGGCACGTTCGGCACAGCGGCGACC
>DASPWV010000768.1:0-1576 GCA_035637635.1 Vicinamibacterales bacterium
CCCGTTGCGAACGAGCCTTTGCAGCGCTTATGGGTGTGCACTGGCCATCGCGTTCGGCGTGCTGGGATGTACCAACGACGATGGCCTGCCCCATCCGGGCGACGCCGGCGGAAGCGGGGGTGCGATGAACGTGACATCAGCCGGCGGCGGCGGCGGTTCGGTCGGTGCTGGCGGTGCAGGCAGCGGCGGGAGCCAGGCCGGCGCGAGCTCCAGCGACGCGTCCGCGGCCGATTCGGCGGACGAAGCACGGAACGACGGCGCAGCCGCCGGCACGAGCGATGGTTCGCTTCCCAAGGATGCGCCGTCGCTCGATAGCACCGCCGATCGAGGCGACGGCAATCCGGGCGGCGATACCATTGCCGGCAAACCGTGGATTCACCTTTGCCCGAAGTCGTACACGCACGAGCAGTGCTGCTCTTTCCTCTGCAGCTGCTTGATGACGGTTTGCGCCGACTCTCCTCTGGACAAGACGGGCATCGACAACTGCATGACCAACTGTCCGAAGCTCACCGATATGATCCTGCGCTGTCGCGTGTATCACTGCTACGAGTCGCTGAACCCGAGCTTCCCGCAGGATCACGTTTCCCACTGCGGCCACGCGAGTGGAAGAGTTGCCGGAGGCAGCTGCCCAACGTCCGTTTACCAGTAGACGATGAAACTCTTCTACGCTGATTGCGGGCGGGGTGCGTCGCGCAGCAGCGCGAGCGTCAAAGTTTCTCCGGGCTCGAGCCCATTGCCTCGATGGCGGCCGCGTTTGCTCGGGCTCAGCTGACCCAACGTCTGGCGCAAGAAAGCTTCGACGACCACCGGATGCACGTAGCACTTGCGGCACACCGTCGGCGTGTTGCCCAACCGTTCGGCCACCGATCGAATCGCGGCCACCAGCTGCTTTTTCGTCTGACTCTGCGACGTGCACGGCAAGCACTCTCGCAGGGCGGACATGGCGAGCACGGTACCCGCCCAGGTGCGAAAGTCTTTCGCGGTGAATTCGTCCCCGGTGATGCTGCGCAGGTAGTCGTTCACATCCGATGATTCCACCAGACAGGGTTTGCCTTCGTCGTCGAGATATTGAAAAAGCTCATGGCCCGGAATGGCCTGGCAGCGGCGAACGATCTTCGCGAGCCTCTCGTCCTTGAGCTCGACCGAGTGTTCTTTGCCGGCCTTGCCTCGGAAGTGAAACCGGATGCGTGACCCGCTCACGTCCACATGGTCTTCGCGCAGCGTGGTCAAGCCATATGAATCGTTCTTGCGCGCATACTCCCCGTTGCCGATCCGAATGAGCGTTCGATCGAGGAGCCGCACGACGGTCGCGAGCACCTTGGCCCGCGGCAAACCCGCCAGCGCCAGATCCCGCTCGACCTGCGCGCGGATCGCAGGCAGCGCGTCGCCGAACGAAAGCATGCGGTCGAATTTGGTTTCGTCGCGTACCTCGGCCCAGCGTGGATGATAACGGTATTGCTTGCGGTGTTTGGCGTCGCGCCCCGTCGCCTGCAGATGGCCGTCCTCTCGCGAACAGATCCACACGTCGGTCCACGCTGGCGGGATGACCAAGCTCCGAATGCGACGGAGCGTCTCC
>DASPWV010000769.1:0-2478 GCA_035637635.1 Vicinamibacterales bacterium
TCGACCGCTGCCGTCGCCGAGCGGCTGGTGTCCGCGCAAATTGCTCAACAACCGTCCGGTCCAACGACTCGGACTGCCGCGAAGGCACAGATGAAAGCCGGCACGCAGCACGGCGATTCCGACGAAATTCTGCGCGCGATGGCGGGCTTCGGTGTCGTGCACATTTGCAGTCGATTGCCCTCGGAGCGGTTTGACGCCGAATGGTCGGTCGAGGGCCTGACCCGGCTTCGCGAGCGCGTCGAATCGTTTGGCGTCACGCTCGACATGGTTCCGTTGCCGCTCAGCTCGAGCGAGATCTCGCGCAGCGAGAATCCGGCGGTTCTGCTGGCCAGTGCGGAGCGCGATCGACAGATTGACGACATCTGCCAGATGATTCGAAACACCGCGCGCGCCGGCATTCCCTCGCTCAAATACAACCTGACCTTTATCGGCGTCCCACGCACGGCAGCTACTGTCGGCCGCGGGCGCGCGCGCTACAGCACGTTCGTTTATGCCGACTCGAAACCAGACACCGAGCTCACGGCGGCGGGTCGCGTCGATGCGGACACGTACTGGGAACGGATCACGTACTTCCTCAAGCGTGTCGTGCCCGTCGCCGAGGAGTACAAGGTGAAGATTGCGTGTCATCCGCAGGATCCCGGCATGCCGAAGGGCCGCGGCTGGCGTGGCATTGAAACGGTACTCGGATCCGTTGACGGCCTGAAGCGATTCGTCTCAATCGCCGAGAGTCCGTATCACGGTCTCAACTTTTGCCAGGGCACGGTGTCGGAGATGCTCGACAAGCCGGGCGATCAGATCTTCGACGTCATCCGCTACTTTGGATCCCGCCGCAAGATCTTCAACGTCCACTTCCGCAATATCGCGGGCGGTTTCCTCAACTTCCGCGAAACGTTCATCGACGATGGCGACGTGGATATGCTGAAGGCGATGCGCGTATACAAAGAGGTGGGCTACGACGGCATGATGATGCCGGACCATGTCCCCTCGATTCAAGGCGATGCGAACAGTTTTCAAGGGTTCGCGTTCGCCCTGGGTTACATCAAGGCACTGATCGCCGCCGTCGCGGCCGAATCGTAAGCGGCGCCCGGAGTTTCATGATGACCATGCGACATTCTCTGACGTTGTTCGTCGGCTGCGCCCTGACTGGTGCGCTCCTCCACGGCGCTGCGCAGGAGAAGCGCAAACCTGGCGGCTTCATCATTCAGCACGATGCTGGAGTCGCAAAGCAGGAGCCGGGCCCGCACAAAGGCGGGGGACAAACCATCGGCCATTCCTTTTTCGCCGAGGTGCCGAACCTCAGTCTCGTGTTCCGGAAGCGTGTGTTGAAACCGGGCTCCGCCATTGGCTATCACGAGCAAACGGAAGACGAGATTTACTACGTGCTGAGCGGGCGCGGCGTCATGACGCTCGACGGAACGGACGTGAACGTGGTGCCGGGCACCGCAGTCCTGACCCGCACCGGCAGCTCGCACGGTCTGAAACCTGCGGGCAACGAGGACCTTGTACTCATCATCAATTATCTACAAGAGCAGAAATGAAGACACGAAAACACGAAAGCGATCACGAAAACACGAACGTAACGATATCTTTTTCGTGGTTTCGTGGTTTTCGTGATTTCGTGGTCCACGTTCTTGGGTAGCGGATTGCAGATGACACGGCGAGAGATTCTCCTTGCTGGATTGGCTGGGTGGTTGGGACACAGGCGTCTGCGAGCTGACCAAGCGCCACAGCCGTCACAGATCAACTTCGACGTTCCATCCGGCGCGTGCGATTGCCACACGCACATCTTCGGGGATCCCAGGAAGTTCCCGTTCTTTGCCGGGCGCGTCTACACGCCGCCACCAGCGCTGCCCGAGGAGATGGCGACCCTTCATCGGGCTCTTCACATCCAGCGCGTGGTCATCGTCACCCCGAGCGTGTACGGCACCGACAATTCAGCAACGCTGTACGGCATGAAGGCCCGCGGGCGAGACGCGCGGGGCGTTGCCGTGATCGATGAGAAGACACCCGAGCACGAGCTCGACTCGATGGACCGCGCTGGTGTGCGGGGCGTTCGACTCAATCTCACGACGAGCGGCATCGCCGATCCGAAAACCGGTCGCGATCGCTTCGCCGCAGCGGTCGAGCGCGTGCAGCGGCGCGGCTGGCACGTGCAGATGAACACGAATCCGGCGATGATCGCCGCGATAAAGGACCTCGCCGCGTCATCGCCCGTACCCGTCGTGTTCGACCACTTCGGCGGCGCGCGTGCCGACGGCGGTCCGTCGCAGCCGGGTTTTGCGGATCTCGTTGAGCTCGTTCGATCCGGCCGGGCCTACGTCAAACTCTCGGGCGCGTACCGCGCCTTGAGCGCGCCCTCTCAGGCTCCCGACGTGTTGCTCCTTGCACAGACATTGATTGCAGCCAATCCCGACCGCATTCTCTGGGGGACCGATTGGCCGCACCCCGACTCGGCGCCATGGCCAGGGCGTAAGCCCA
>DASPWV010000770.1:0-4163 GCA_035637635.1 Vicinamibacterales bacterium
GACGACGGCACCGGCGGTTTCGAGCTTGTGCACGACCGTCGCGTCGTAGGGTGGAACGAATCCATCAAGGATGCGCGAACTTGCCGATGTCAAGACACCGCGAGTGCACAGATTGTCCTTGAGCGCGATGGGCACACCGTGCAGCGGTCCCAGCTCCTCGCCGGACATCTGTCGCGCATCCAGCTGGGCGGCACGCTCGAGAGCGCGCTCACGGGTCACCGTATGGAACGCGTGCAACGCGGAATCGTTTTTTGCGATGGCCTCGAGTGCCGCACGACACGCGTCAGTGGCGCTCAGCTCACGAGTCGCGATTCGCGCTGCGAGCTCAGTTGCCGTCAGATCGAGGCTGCTCATCCGAACACTCGGGGCACTTTGAACAGGCCAGCCTCGGTCGCCGCTTCCGGCGCGTTCTCCAGTGCCTCCTCGCGCGTGAGGGACGGGACGCGCTCGTCGACACGCTCGACTGGCTGGTTCATCACGTGGGACGTCGGCGGGACTCCGCTCGTGTCCAGCTCGCGAATCTGCTCGACGTACTGCAGGATGTTGGCAAGCTGTCGCGCGAAGAGCTCCACTTCCTCGGGCGTGAGCTCCAGGCGCGCGAGCTGGGCGATGCGGAGCACTTCGGCTGCGGACAACGAGGGAGACGACATGAATCGACCATTCTAACGCGGGACTTTCGTCGCGCGCTCTTGCCACGCGGCGAGACTAGATCCGATTTATTCGTCCGGTCGCGCTTCGCGCGCGTTGGAACGCGCGGCCAAACCCGCGCCCGCACCCCAACGCGCAAAGTCCGCGCGTTGGGGACCCCGCGCGTCGCGCCCGGAAAAATTCGCCTTCGGCCGTGACGGTCACCACCAGCAGAATGACTCGCGGCGGTGTCTCGACGCGGGTTGGTGCGAATCGGGTGAATCCACCAGATCTGCCAGACCGGCCTCCGACGAATTTTTCGGCATCGTACCGCGGGCCGCTTCGAGGGTTTGCCGCGCCTTCCAACGCACGCGTTCGCTCACGCATGCATCACGAGGGACGTAAGGCGGATATCGACGGACTTTAGCCGGATCATTCACACCGCGACAAGCCAGTTTATGAATGAGCCGGATAGAGTTCCGCCCTTCGTGGCGCGTTACGTACGAAGGTTGATGAATTCCGATTCGTCGAGCAGCCAGCAATCGCCGTCGAATCCGCTGGCGTCGAGTCGCTCGCGGATGGCTGTGAGCGCTTCTTCGCGCGGATAACGAACCGACAGGTGATTCATGACGAGGGTTCCGACGCGTGCCTCTTTCGCCACGCGAAGGACCTCTTCAACGCTCGCATGAATCGGTTCGCGTCGATCGGCCGCCTCGAGAAACGTCGCGTCATGCACAAGCAGATCAGCGCTCGACACCAAAGAGACGTCGATGGGCATGGCGTCGCCGGAATGCGCGAAGAGCACGTGCGTGTACGTGTCCATCAGCTCGTCGCGTCCTTTGCTGCGTGCGAGGGCTTCGACTTCGTCGGTCGACAACGCCGCATGCGTGGATTTCAACCGGCGGCGTGTTTCAAGCACGCGATATCCGACAGCGGGCTCCGGCGGGACGTGCGTGACGGCAAATGCTTCGATCGCGCGGTGCTGCGACAATCGGTACGTCTCGCCGTGGCGAACCGCGATCCACTCCACTGGAAACTCGACGCCCCGCCAGAGTCGCGCGATCAGATCCCGTGTCGCGGCAATGCCAGGCGACTCGGCGGGATACAAAACAGTCCACGGTTTTGTCGGCGCACCTTTTCCGAACCGCCTCGCCCCTGCGAAGCCCGCGAGCCCCAGCACATGATCGGAATGTCCGTGGGTGATGGCAACGACGTCAGGAGCGAAGACGTCCTTGCCAAGCGCGAGGTGAATGCCTTCGCCCGCGTCCACGACAAGCCGCAACGGCCGGTGCCAGAGCCAGTTCGAATACAGCGCACGGCTGTATCCCGTGAGGATGTTACGCACAACGTCTTGTCATACGATACGCATACGGACGCTTCGCGCCCGCCCCGCGATCTCCGTCGGCTTCCGCGTTATGGTGCACCGATCTCTCGACTTCAAGTCTCGCTCCGAACAAACGACTCGGACCGCGACATTCTTTCAGAGCCGTCATCCCCGTCCGCGGGACTTCTTCGAGCCCGGGCAGAACATCGCCAGCCCTGAGACGGAGCTGCAGTATCGCATTCAGCGGCTGATCGGTGAGGGTGGTTTCGGACAGGCATACGTCGCGGCGCGGCTCGGGCGCTCGAGGACAGTACCATCCGTCGTCTGTATCAAAGTCAGCGACCGAATCGATGGCTGGCTGCGCGAGGCGTATTTTGGCCAGTTGCTCGATAGCCATCCGCGCGCCGTGAAGATGTTCGAGGCTTTTCCGCTGATGCGATCCGACGAGCGGCCGCTGTATTGTCTCGCGCTCGAATACGCGCGCTACGGCGACCTGAGCGCGTTTCTGCAGCGCGCCGGCAAACCGTGGCCGGAGCCGAGCGCGCGCCGCGAAATCGTCGGCGTGCTCGAAGTGCTGCAGAAGCTTCATCGCGGACAGATGCTTCATCGCGATCTGACACCGATGAACGTGTTCGTGTGTGATGGCCACCAATTGAAGCTTGGCGACTTCGGCATCACGCGTCATCAGAGCGACGGACGTGGTGTGACGGTTCGGACGCTGAACGCGTTGACCGCGCCGAGCGACATTCTCGCGGGCATCGTCCCGAAATGGCAGGCACGCGACGATGTGTATCAGGTGGGTCAATTAATCGGGATGCTCGTGAAAGGAGATGCGAAGTCGCGGATTCGGCCGCGCGACGTTCGACTTCTTCCCTGCAGCGACCATTTGAAGGAGATCATCTATCGCTGCATCGGCGAACGCCGGAAGCGGTATGAGGCTGCCGACGAGTTGATTGACGCGCTGCGCACCCGGCCCGCTGTGCTCAAGGCCGGCGTGCTGCGGACGTTGAACGGAGTCCATCTCGCGTTCACCGGCATTCTGACGCGCCGACGCGACGAAGCCGCGAAAGCGGCGCGGCGGGCCGGCGCCATCGTTCACAGCATGCCGTCTGCTCTCACAACCGTCATCGTTCGCGGCCGCCCGAACGCACTGCAGGCAGCCGGACGAGACGCTGGCCGGAAACTGATGGAAATCAAACGGCTTCGCGAAAAGGGACACCGGATTACGTTGCTCAACGAGACGCAATTCTGGCGGCTCGTCGCGAGATAACCCAACGCGAATTCCCGATCCGCCGTCCCGTTCACGACGACGATCTGACCGCTCGCGCCAACCACGCTCCGTCCGCACGATTCTGTTCGCGGCGAGCCGCAGACGCACGTCATGATGACGCTCGGCCCAATGAATACCCGTCGCCTTGCGCTGTGGCTGCTCGGACCCCTGACGCTGCTCGCACTGCTGTTGTCGATGCAGTTGTATGTCGTCTACCGCACAGAAGGGCTGCCGATGTCGTTCAGCGGGCTTCTGCTGCTGCAGGTGGGTCACTGGTATTTGTGGGCAATCGCGGGACCGGTGGCGTGGACAGCCGCGAATCGATTGCCGTTGCGAGGCAGCCACAAGATACGAAACATCGCGCGCCACGTCGGCATTGCCGTCGCCGTCAGCCTCACCGTCGTCGGCCTGTACGTCGCACTCACATACGCGGTCGTCCGGCTGCCGCTCATGAGAGGCTGGTTCCTCGAGATGGACCGATCGCGACCGCTCGCAGCGCTGGCGGCCTTCTTCTTCTTCGCCTATTTCCACATCGAGTTGATGGCGTACGCCGTGATCTTCGCCATCGCGCACGCCGTGCGCTCGGGTGGCGAGCTCCGGGCCCGCGAGCGTGAAGCGCTGGAGTTGTCGTCACAGTTGGCGACGGCCAGGCTGCAGGTCTTGACTGCCCAGCTGCAGCCGCACTTCCTGTTCAATACACTTCATACAATCGGGTCGCTCATCCTGCAGCGCAAGAACGACGAGGCCGTTCGGATATTGGCAGAGCTGGGAGAACTGCTGCGGATGACCTTGCATCGACAAACGGCTGAGTCGATTCCGCTGAGCCTCGAGATCGAACACTTGATGCGGTATCTCCGTATCGAAGAAGCACGGTTCGGTGATCGCCTCGACGTGCGCTGGGAGGTCGATGACGCATCGCTCGGGGCGCTCGTGCCGCCGCTC
>DASPWV010000771.1:0-4022 GCA_035637635.1 Vicinamibacterales bacterium
CGCGAACAAGCGCTTCACACAGCGCTGGACGCTGAACTCGAGTCTGTCAGCGACGAAAGCCCACGAGCCGTTTCTCGAGACAGGAGCGGGAGGAGGCGGCGAGGGTGCAGTGCGAGCGTACACGCCCAACGACGAAATCAATGTCGGCAACTTCGGATGGGAGTGGACCTCCAACATCGCATTCGTGTACGAGCTGCCGCACGCCGTGTTCGTCGCCGCGAACTACCAGGGGCGGAGCGGCGAGAAGGGCGCGCGGCAGGTGCTCGTGTCGGGCGGGGTGCGCATCCCCAACGTCGTAATGAACGCCGAGCCGTACGGGAGTCTTCAACTACCCGCGATCAACACTCTGGATCTGCGGTTCGACAAGAAGCTGAGGCTGTCGAAGGGGCAGTCGCTCGCCCTGAAGGCGACCGTCTTCAACATCATGAACGCGAACACCACGCTGGCGTGGAATGTGCGATCCGGCCCAAGCTTCAAGTTGCCGACGAGCATTCTGCCGGCTCGTTTCGTCGACTTCACGGGCACGTACTCGTTCTAGGAGATCAACATCCCATGCAAGCTTCAACGGCCAGATCCCGTGTCGTGTTTGCCGTCACGGCCATGTTGGTCGTGGTTTCGGTCGTCGTGCCGAGCGGTCAACGCCGGCGCGACGCCGAAGCAAATCCGACGCTGCCGCTCGCGACCGACACCATTACCGCTAATCCAGACATCTACTACGGCAAGCAGGTGACGATTTCGGCCGGTGTCGAAGAGGTGCTCTCGAAGACCGCGTTCACGATCGATCAACGCCGGCTCGCCCAGGGCGGACAGCAGATCAAGAGCGTTGGAAAGCCGATTCTCGTCATCGCGCCGACACTCAACGGCGCGCTGGATTCGAAGAACTACATGTTGTTCGTCGGTGAGCTCGTGAAGTTCGATCCGGCAGTGATCGGTCAGAAGGCGAAGGACTACAACATCGATCTGTCGCCGGACGTCGTGGCGAAGTATCAAGGTCGACCCGCGCTGCTGGCCAAGGCCGTGATCGACTCGCATTATGTCGATGTGGCGAAGCGCCCTTTGACGGCCGAGGAACTCGCGCTGAGCGGCATCATGCGGCGTGTCAGTCCGGCCTTTGCCGCCTTGCGGAAGGGCGCCGACGGGGCGAACGCGCGAATGGTGACTGACAGCGCGGCCGTCCTGAAGCAGGCGTTCAGCGAGACCGAAATGTTCTGGCGGCAGCGCGAGGACGCGAAACAGTGGGTCCACGATGCCACGGAGCACGTTGCGGCGATCGAGCGCGATGCAGAGGCCGGCAAATGGGAAGCGGTGAAGGCGAGCGCCGACAATTTGAACAAAGTGTGCCAGACGTGTCACGGGACGTACCGGGAGCGGCTGGACGACGGCACGTTTCGCATCAAGAGCGGCGAATAGTCAGCGTCAAAGTTCGCATCGTTCAATCAGCGGTTGAGTGAATAGGAGGAGAACTATGGGTCCTCGCCTGCGCGTTGTATTCGCTGTCTTGCCGGTATTGCTCTTGTGGTGCGTGTCGGCTTCCGCACAGCAGACGTCGATCATCGGCGCCGTCACGGATGAAACCAAGGCCGTTCTCCCAGGTGCGACGGTTACCGCGACCAACCTTGCGACGGGCGGCCAGACCGTCGACACGAGCAATGGGCGCGGCGAATACCGACTGCTGAACCTGCCCCCGGGCCGGTACAAAGTGCAAGCCGAGCTGAGCGGATTCGCGACGGTGATCGTCGCCGATATCGAGCTCCTTGTCGGCCGGAACGTCACTCTTCCGTTTGCACTGAAGGTGGCGCAGGTGAACGAAACGCTCACCGTCGTCGGTGCCGCGGCGATTGTCGATACGACGTCGACGAAAGTCGCGGGCAACATCGATCCGCGGCAGATGGACGCGCTCCCGTTGAACGGCGGCAACTGGTTGGAACTGGCCAAGAACGTCAAGGGCATTACGTCGAACGTCTTCACCAACATCCCGGTCCGCAACGAGTCGATCCAGCTCAATCTCGACGGCCAACAGGTGACGACGAAACTGGCCGCCTTTCAGCAAGGCAAATTGAGCCGCGAGGCCATCGCGGAATTCCAGGTGGTCACGAACCTTTTCGACGTCACGCAGGGCCGCTCCGACGGCCTGCAGGTCAACGCCGTGTCGCGCTCCGGGACGAATCAGATGCGCGGCAGCGTCTTTGGATTCTTCCGCGACGACAAGTTCAACGCGGCGGACGCCGTCACTCGTACGGTGCTGCCGTATCAGAACCAGCAGGTCGGCGGTTCGTTTGGCGGACCCATTGTGCGAGACAAGCTCCACTACTTCGCCGCTTCAGAGTACGAACGCGAGCCGGGAACGGTCGTCGGCAGAACATCCGCGCTGCCGGGACAGGAGTACATCTACCCGCGGAAGGACACGTCAACGACGTTTCTCGGGCGGGTCGATTATCAGCCGTCCACACGGGACCGTCTGACCGTCCGAATGAGCACATGGGACACGCTTCAGACGCCCAGAACGTCAGGGCACCCGTCGAACGGCAACGGCCGGAATTACCACAACCGGAACGCGCTCGTGACGTGGGCGCGCGTGAGCAACACGCAGGTGCACGAGCTCAAGTTCGGCTACTACAACGTCTGGTGGGATACGACGTTGCCTGCGGCCGGCGCTGACAAGTGGTACCAGTACAGTTTCCCTGGCCTGACACTCGGTAAAGGCTACGCCAACCCTCAGACGGGCCAGCAATACGACCCCTCCGTTCGCTACGACATGGCCTGGAGCAAGACCTCGCACGACGTGAAAATCGGCGGCGAGTACATCCATTCCTTCTACAACTACTTCATCCCGACATATCGCGAGGGCATCTTCACGTTCTCGATCCTGCCGGCGGATCTCTCCACTCGCATCCCCGTGAGCGCGGCGTACGATCCGTCGAAGTGGGATTTCTCAGGCCTCGAGCCGTATATCGTGTCGTTCCAGCGGGCGTTCGATCCGAAAGACTTTCAGTTCGACCGGCAGCATCCCACCTGGGCGCTCTGGGCCGGTGACACCTGGCGCGTGAACAATCAGCTCACGCTCAATTACGGCCTGCGCTGGGACGTCGTGCTGAACTCGCAGTCGTTCAAGGATACGCGCGACGTCCCCGCTATCATCGACAACGGCTCGTCTGCGGCGAAGACGGATATCCCGCGTCTCGGCCCGGGCAATTTCGGTTATCAGCGCGGTCCGCAGAATCTCACCGACTTTCAACCACGAGGCGGATTTGCCTGGAATGTCGGCGCTTCGAACAACTTCGTGATCCGCGGCGGCACGGGTCTGTACGTGACGCAGGCAATCGGCGACCTGACGAACCAGATGAAGAAGGGCAGTCGCTGGATCTACAACGCGTATCCCAACGACGGGCTGCCGGGCTTCTTCACGGATCCGACGCGGGGCGTCTTGACCTACGAGCAGGCGCAGAGCGGCCGGCGCTTCCCACAGGTCGGCACCGTTCTGAGCCCCACTTTCAAAGTGCCGAAGACGTGGCAAAGCAGTATCGGATTCCAGAAGCAGCTCGACGAAGTGACAGGCATCGACGTCGACTTCATTCATTGGAACATGTATCGCGACACGGTTGTCGTGGATCCGAATCTCTTCTTCGATCCCGCCACCGGCTACAACCTCGATCCGCAGCGATTCGGCCGGCCGAATCCGGACTGGCAGGAGATCACCTACTACCTCTCCACGGGCCGTCAGAACTACTCGGCGATCCTCAGCGCAATCAATCGCCGGCTTCGACATCATGTGCAGGCGGGCCTCACGCACACGTGGGTCTTGTCCGCGCACAATACCGGTGCCCGGACGTTCAACAATCCTCCCGCCAACAACCAGTTCGACTACCTCGATGGGGAATACGCGCGGTCCGACGTGCAACCGCACACGGTTCGCGCCTGGACGGCCATCGATCTGCCATGGGGAGTAGCGGCGAGTGTCCAGTACTCCTATGGCTCCGGCGGCTGGACCAACGCGACCATCTCGACTCGTCCTTACGGAAAGC
>DASPWV010000772.1:0-4143 GCA_035637635.1 Vicinamibacterales bacterium
GCTCGGCCACTACATGCAAGAGCTTGCCTGGGCGGGGTTCGATATCAGCGACTTTCTGCATGAGGGAAATCATCCGATGTGGGACAGTGCCTTCACGCGCGGACCGGCGCCGCTGGTGGAGTGGGTCCTCGTGGAAGAGAAGGCGGAAGGCGGTGATGTGCTGGCTCACCGCCAACGGCTGCGTCCGGCTTTTCTCCGCGACTTCGATCGCTTGTGCGTGGGCGGCAACGTGGCGTTATACCGACGGAAGCGCGAATAGTGCCCGGTTCGAGGTTCGAGGTTCGAGGTGCGAGGTTCCAAGTTCGAAGTTCGAGGCTCAAGGTTCGAAGTTCAAAGTTGAGTTCTCCGAATCAAAATCGGAACCCGATCGTAAACATGTAGTGGAACCCGCCGAGATCGATCTTCGATGCGAGAAAATCCCGAGTGTCGAGATCGGCTTCGGCCTTCTGGTATCGCACTTCCCCACCGAGCGCGGCGTTGCCAAGTGGCACGCGCAGGCCGAACACGGCTACTGGGCCGACGGCTGTTCCTGTGTTGACGTAGCTCGCGCGAAAGATCGGACGGCTCGCAAGGCTGAAGTCGATGAAGTCGCCCGTTTCACTGTATCGCCAGCTGATGACGCCGATGCCGCCACCAACATACGGCTGCACCGCGCGCTGGCGTCCAAGCGGCAGAAGCCGGACCGTTGCAGTAAACGGGACGGTCCGCAGCTTCAGCTCCTGATCGATTTCTGTGCCGTCGGGCCGCACATATTGGTCGTAGATCGTCGGCACCGCGCGTGACGTGAACCCGACACCGCCGCCGGCTTCGAGGTACTCGCCGATCGGTGCGAGGTACTCGCCGTTCAACGACAACCCAGTGAAATCCTTGAAGTCGAACTTAAACAGCTCACGATTCGCCACCAGGACGTCGTCATCAACGCGCGCGTCCTCGCCGCGAATCACGAAGGCGCCAACAGAAAAGTTCACGAGCTGTTGCGCGGTGACGATGTTCGCGTGCAGGACGGTGAGAACAAACGAAAGGGCGGCTATCGACGTGAATCTGCTGCGCATGTGTCCTCCGGGCAGGGCATCTGCACCCCGAGCAAGCACGGAAGGTGCCAGTCGACTTCGGGTTGGCGACTGCGCCTCTCGCGGGGGGACGCAGAAACCGAGTCAGGGGACCGTCCCCTTTTCAGTTTGTGGGATCGTCCACGGAACGTCTTACCTGTGGCGGCGCCTGGCCCACCATGAGCCGATCGCCAGGCTCGTAACAACGATTAGTGCGGATGTCAAAAGCGAACCGAGCGAACGACTGCGAGTGACGGCCGAGGCTATAGCGAGCTCCACGAGTGAATTGGTGACGAGCAGCCCGTAGCCGGCGATTTGACGCCAATCGGGGTAATTGGCAGTCAACGTCATGCCGCCCCAAAAAACGCACAACCGAAGCAGCGCGACGATCGCGCCCGGCACGACAGCGGTCCTCTGGTGCGATTGTCTCGACATTCTAGTGCTGCAACATGTAGTCGCGGATCACGCCGACCATCTGATCGTGGACATGGCTATTCGATGCGAGGATCTGGCCATCGTGCGGCTTCCAGGGCGTGCCGTCGAGTGAGCTGACGCGCCCTCCCGCTTCCTCCACGACGATCGCGCCGGCCATGGTGTCCCACACTTGGAGGCCCTGCTCCCAGAAGCCATCCATGCGTCCCGCAGCGACCCAGCACAAATCAATGGCGGCGGAACCGAGACGGCGGACCGCGCGCGCGTGTGACAGAAACGCGCCGAAGAGCCCGAGAGCCTCCTTCAGCCGTTCGCGGATGTCGTACGGAAATCCGGTCACAAGCACTGCATCGTCGAGGCTTGATGTCGATGACACGTGCAGCGGGCGACCATTGAGCCATGCACCGACGCCTCGTTCAGCGGTAAACAGCTCGTTGCGATTCGGATCGAACACGGCGCCCACCGTGGGCACTCCCTCGATCTCGAGCGCAAGCGTCGCGCAGTAGATGGGTATCCCGTGCGCGTAGTTCGTCGTGCCGTCCAGCGGATCGAAGACCCACCGATACGTGGATGCCGCGCCAATCTCGCCCATCTCCTCAGCGAGAACACTGTGATCGGGAAAGCGGTTTGCGATCATCTCGCGGAACATGCGTTCGACGGCGAGATCCACTTCCGTGACCAGATCGATACTGCCCTTCTTCTCGACGTGGAGATCTGATCCAACGTGCGCGCGCTGCATCTCGCCGGCACGGACAACCGCCTCGATGGCGGTGGCGAGGAACTTGGGATCGGGAGAGTTCACCGGCCGCAGATTAACGCAGATAACCGCAGATGGCCGCAGATAACCGCCGATTAACCGCAGATGGCCGCAGAGGGCCGCAGATAGCGCAGATGGCCGCAGATAACCGCCGATAACCGCCGATAACCGCAGATAGACACAGATGAGCCGCAGATTAAGAAGTTGGAAGTGTCGAACGCTCCAAACTCTCAAACCGTTCGCGACCTCCTGAACTTCGAACTCTTGAACCTTGAACTTTGGAACCGTTATCGGCGATCGGAAGCGTTATCGGCGGCCGGCTTCGACACCTTTTTCACCATCTTGATTTCCATTCCGCGCCGCTGGCCGCGCTGCAACTGGACATCGTCCATGAAGCTGCGAATCAGAAAAATCCCGCGGCCGCTGGACTTCAGGATGTTTTCCGGTGCGAGGGGATCGGCGAGCTCCTCGGGATCGAAGCCTTCTCCTTCGTCTTCAACCCTGATCACGAGCTCGTCGGGATCGTGCGGAGGGACGGGACTGAATTCCACGATGACGCGTTTCGATTCGTCGTGGCGATTGCCATGTTTGATGGCGTTCACCACACACTCGCGCACGGCCACGCTGACCCAATGCAGCGAGTCGTCGTCGAGTCCGGCCAGGCGGCCGATGTAATCACTGACGACCTGAACGAAGTCCAGCATGTCGAACGCGCTGCCGAACTCGATGCGGACCGTGTGCGAATGCTTCATCAAGCGCCGAGACAGTATAGTCAATTAATATGAAACGATGGACGTAGCGCCGGCCATCGTGGTGCCACCCGCCACGCGGCTACGCGGGGCGATTCGCGTGCCAGGCGACAAATCAATCTCCCACCGTTACGCACTTCTTGCTGCCATTTCCGAGGGTCGCACGACAATTCGTCAATACGCGCCGGGCGCCGACTGTGCGTCCACCCTTAACTGCCTCGCGTCACTTAGTGTGCAAATCGGGCGCGTCTTAGACGACCCTGGCGAGCCACCGCTGCTTGTCATTCACGGACGTGGGCTGCGGGGGCTCCAACCACCGTCTGGACCGCTCGATTGCGGAAACTCGGGAAGCACGATGCGGATGCTGGCCGGCGTCCTGGCCGCGCACCCCTTCTCGTCGACACTCGTTGGGGATCGATCGCTAAGCCGCCGTCCGATGCGGCGCATCATCGCCCCGCTTTCCCGGATGGGAGCGAGATTCGAGGCCGCCGACGGCGACCGCCCACCCCTCACCATTCACGGCAATCACCTCAACGCGATTGAGTTCGTTCCCGAAGTCCCGAGCGCGCAAGTCAAAAGCGCGGTGCTCCTGGCGGGTCTTCAGGCGCTTGGGCGCACGAAGGTGACCGAACAAGCCTCTACACGTGATCATACGGAACGCGCGCTCTCCGCGTTCGGTGCCCACCTCGATTATGCAGGCGGCGGCATCATGTTGGACGGCGGACAGCGGCTTCAGGGGATCGACGCGCGGGTGCCCGGAGATATGTCGTCGGCCGCTTTTCCGGCAACCGCCGCAGCCGCGCTGCCCGGTTCAGAGATTCGCATCGACAGCGTGGGGCTTAATCCGACTCGCGCCGGCATCGTCGACGTCCTGCGCCGTTTCGGCGCGTCAATTGAGATTCGCCGCGTGACGGATTGGCAAGGCGAGCCCGTTGGATCGCTGACGATTCGGCACCAGGCGCTTCGCTCGGTCGAGATCACGCCGGCGGAGGTTCCCGCAATCATCGACGAACTTCCCGTGCTCGGCGCGCTCGCCACGTTTGGCGGTGAGCTTCGCGTGACGGGCGCCGGCGAGCTGCGCGTGAAGGAAAGCGTTCGAATTGCGGCGCTTGTCACCGGGCTCCGCAGGCTTGGAGCGGACGCAGAGGAGCTCCCC
>DASPWV010000773.1:0-2111 GCA_035637635.1 Vicinamibacterales bacterium
CGTTTGCGGGTGGACAAACGACTGTGCGATCGAGCTGGGGCATCTTCTACGACTGGCTGCAAACGAGCACGTACGAACAAACCCTGCGGGTCAACGGCTTTCGCCAGCAGGAGATCGATATCGTCAACCCGCCGTATCCCGATTTGTTGGACGTGACGGGCAGCCGCCCGCCGGCCAATCGATACCTGCTGGGTCCGGATTATCAGCTCCCAAAGTCGACGCGCATCAGCCTCGGCATCGATCAGCGCCTCATGAAAGTCGTGCAGTCGAGCGCGACCTACAGCTTCACGCGCGGCTCCGCGCTGGCGCACGGACAGAACCTGAATCCACCCGTGAACGGCGTGCGGCTCGATCCGGCCTTCGGCAACATCGTCGAGGTCGTCTCCGACGCCAATTCGCGGCTTCACCAGCTGCAGGTGAATGTGACGGGCAATCCAGGCGCGCTCCTGCCGGTCAATAACAAAGCGCCGCTGGTGAACTTCAAACGAACGACGTTGTTCTTCAACTACACGCTGGCGTCGCTGCGGAGCAATACCGACGGCGCGTTCACGCTGTCGCCGACCGGTGTTCTCACGACCGAATGGGGACCGATGCCGGGAGACATCCGCCATCGGGTCAACGTCACCCTCAACAATCAGATCGTGCGAAACCTGCTGCTCTCGTTCAACGTGAATGGCGCCAGCGGGTTGCCCTACAGCATTCGCACGGGTCGCGACGAGAATGGCGATCTCGTGTTCAACGACAGACCTGCGGGTGTTGGCCGGAACACCGAGCGTGGCGCGGCGCAATGGACGATCAACACGATGTTCGGATACTCGATTGCGTTCGGTCAGAGTCCCGGCAACGTGCCGCCGGGTATCGCGGTGATCGGCGGCGGCGGCACGGTGTCGGTGCAGACGTTCGATCAGGGCCCGCGCTACCGGCTGCAGTTCTTCGTCCAGACTCAGAACTTGACCAATCGCGCCAACTATGTCGGCTACATTGGGACGCTGACCTCGCCGTTCTTCGGGCAACCCACTACGGTCAACGGCACGCGGAAGGTGGACGCCGGCATCAATCTCAGCTTCTAGCCGGCGGCCCTCAAGGGCCCGCCACTACGTGACTGTGTTGCGGTTTCCGATAACTGCGCCGACAACATCCGGCTCCACAGGACCGATGCAGCGGCGTACGATTCGTGTTCAAATGGAACGCATATGACCCTCACGCGAAATCCTGCTGCGTGGACACGTCGCGCCGTGCTTGCCTGCAGCATCGCTGCCGTGGCGGCCGTGCATACGCAGGCGGAACAGGCGGAGCGAATCCGTCACGCGACAACCGTGCTGCAGGAAATCATGGCCGCTCCCGACCAGGCGATTCCCTCCGGGGTGATGGAGAAGGCCGAGGCCATTGCGGTCTTTCCATCGACGGTCTCCGGCGGGTTCGTGGTCGGCGCGCAGCGGGGACGCGGCATCATCAGCGTGCGCGATCGCGCGAAGAACGAATGGTCGTTGCCGGCGTTTCTCACCGTGACTGGCGGCAGCATCGGTGCGCAAATTGGTGCGCAGTCGGTGGATATCATTCTGGTCGTGATGAACCGGCGCGGTCTCGAAAACCTGCTGCAGAATCAGTTCAAGATTGGCGCGGGCGGCGAGGTGACTGCCGGACCTGTCGGTCGCGCGGCCGAAGCCTCGACCGATGTGCAGCTGCGCGCCGAGATCCTGAGCTACTCGCGTTCCCGCGGACTCTTCGCCGGGGTCAGCCTCAGAGGCGCCGCCATTCGTCAGGACCGCGACTCAAACGAGGCCTTTTACGGAGAGCCGTACCGCACGCGATCGATCGTTCTCGATGGCCGCGCCAAACCCGTTGCACACGCCGATGATATCGAGGCGTGGCGCAGCGCCGTGAAGCGCTACGCGAAGTAGATCACGCAGATGAAAAACATCCGCGGATCACGCGGATTAAGAATCTCTAATGGTCACCGCGTCGAATTTCCTGTTGCGGCCCCACTTGTAAATGCCGAAATCGCTGTCGAATGTCAGGATTCGCGGTTCCCTGTAAATCTCGGCGCAGCGGATCAGGCAGGCGTCGGCCAGCGAAATCGGACGATCTGAATATTTTCTGAGTAAGGCTTC
>DASPWV010000774.1:0-8172 GCA_035637635.1 Vicinamibacterales bacterium
AAAAAGAAAGTCAGTGCGAGCGCCGCGTGGCGCGAGACCCGCGAGTTGCTGTGGGCACATCGGCGTCGTCTCATCACCGGGCTTGTGCTGATGTTGATTGGGCGGCTCGCGGGACTCGTCATGCCGCTCTCGTCGAAATACGTGATTGACGAGGTGCTCGCCAAGAAGAGGTTTGAGCTGTTGGCGCCGATAGCCATTGCCGGCGGCGTCGCCACCGCTATTCAGGCCGTCACCTCCTTCGGGTTGTCGCAAATCCTTGGTGTCGCCGCGCAGCGGGCGATCACCGAGATGCGGAAGCGCGTGCAGGCGCACATCATGCGGCTGCCCGTCCGCTACTTCGACGCGACGCAAACAGGTGTGCTCGTTTCGCGGATCATGACCGACGCCGACGGCCTTCGAAATCTCGTGGGCACCGGCCTCGTGCAGCTCGTTGGCGGCATGGTGACCGCAGTTCTCGGTTTGGGCGTGCTGTTTTACGTCAACTGGCGGCTCACCGTGGTGACGATTCTCGTGCTGGCCGTCTTTGCCGGCGGCATGGCGTACGCATTTCGCATTCTCCGACCGCTCTTCCGCGAGCGCGGAAAGATCAACGCGGAGGTCACGGGACGTCTCACAGAAGCGCTCGGCGGCATTCGCGTCGTCAAAAGCTATACGGCCGAAAAGCGCGAGGAGATTGTGTTTGCGCACGGTGCGCATCGCCTCTTCCGCAACATCGCCAAGTCCATGACCGGCGTGTCGGCGACCACCTCCGGCAGCAACGTCATCGTGGGTCTGATTGGCCTGGTCATGATTTGGCTGGGTGGGCGGGACATCCTGGCCGGGCGCATGACGCTCGGCGACTTCTTCATGTACGTCTTTTTCATCGGCCTGGTTGCGGCGCCGCTCGTCTCGATTGCGTCCATCGGCACGCAGATTACCGAAGCGTTTGCCGGACTCGATCGCATCCGCGAAGTTCTCGAGATGCCAACCGAAGTCGATGCGGACAAGGACAAGCCGCCGCTCGGCGCCATCGACGGCCACATCGAATTCGAGGACGTGTGGTTCGAATATAGCGAGGGACAGCCGGTTCTGAAGAACGTCTCGTTTGTCGCGCCGTCTGGCACCACAACGGCGCTTGTCGGCTCGAGCGGGTCGGGCAAGAGCACGCTGATCAGTCTGGTGATGGCGTTCAACCGGCCGCTCCGAGGGCGCGTGCTGGTCGACGGCCGCGACCTCGCGACCATTCCGCTGCGCGATTACCGCGAGCAGCTCGCGTCGGTGCTGCAGGAGAACTTTCTCTTCGACGGCACGATTACGGACAATATCGGCTACGCGCGTCCCGGCTCGTCGCTCGAGGAGATCAAGGCTGCCGCGCGCGTCGCGCACTGCGAAGAGTTCATCATGCGGTTCCCGGACGGCTACGACACCATCGTCGGCGAACGCGGCGTCAAGCTATCGGGCGGGCAGCGCCAGCGTGTGTCGATCGCGCGCGCGATTCTCGCGAATCCCAAAGTGTTGATTCTCGACGAAGCGACGTCGAGCCTCGACTCCGAGAGCGAAGAGATGATTCAGGACGGCCTGCGCGCGCTCCGTACGGGCAGGACCACGTTCGTGATCGCGCATCGGTTGTCGACCATTCGCAGCGCCGATCAGATTCTCGTCATGGAAGGCGGCGAAATCGTGGAGCGCGGCACGCACGCCGAGCTTCTGGCGCGCGAGGGGCGTTACAAACAGCTGTACGACAAGCAATACAAGGTCGAGACGAATCGATTTATCAATCCGGGTGAAGACTTCACACCCGAGCCAACGAAGGTCGTCGTGGCGACGCGCGGCTCGAGTCAGCTGTAGTGGCAGCTCTCACGCCCGCGTCCGGCGCGCCGCTCGCGTCGATGTAGTGGCGGGCCTTCAGGCCCGCCTGCAGGCGCGTCCGCTAGAAATAGAAGATGATTCCCGCGCCCGTCGTCGTCCCGAACGCTGTTGATCTTGTTCCCGCGCTGAAACCGACAGTGTCGCTGCTGGTTGATAATGTAGGCGCCCTCACGTGTGAGTAGCTGAAACCAACCTCGCCGTACATGCCAAACCGCTGATGCGGCGTGTATTGCGCACCAAACGCGCCTCCAACACTGTGGCTGGGGGTTGTGATTTTGCGCGGCATTTCGACTCGATTCAGGCCGGGCGCAACACCAAGGATCGGCGGCAAAACAACACCACCTGTAATCGGCGACGAAGTTGATGTTGTCGTTTGCTGACGACCATAGGCGTACGAAGGCGCAACGTACGCGCGCACGTTCTCCCAGCGTTTCAGATAGAAGAGACCGGTCACTCGGCCGTCGATTCGCCATGCCGTGCTGCTGGTTTTCGTCGTCAGCGCAATTCCCGCCAACGCGATGCTCGTCTCGGAGTCGATCGTGCTATGGCTGAACGACACACCCGGGCGAATAGCGATGCGATCGCTGACATGCCAGATGACGGCGACATTTCCCGGATATCCCATTGTGAGCCCAACCGGTCCGTGCTCCTGCGCATAGCCGGCTGATGCCGTCACACTGATTCCAATCGCACAAAGAAAAATGTAGTGCTTCATCTAAACGCGACAGTATAGCAACCGACTCGGCAGCATCCGCAAGCGAAGGCGGAGCTTGCCTCGCCGAGGCTTGCGACAGCGGAGTCCGCAATCGAAGGCGGAGCCTGCCTCGCCGAAGTTCGCCCACGAAAGGACGCGAACGAAGGCGGGTGCAGTATCCTTCCTTTCGGGGGAGGGCACAGCAGGGGTGGACACCAGCGACGTTGTGTCGATTTTTCTTCGCGGCGCGCTCGGACGCCGCGGCCGCAAGCGCGCGCGGCGCGCCGTGAACTTTCTCACCGGACATCGCGGATTCCTGACAGCCAGCACGCTGCTCGGCGCGGCTGGTGTCGCGTGGGGCGTGTACGACTCGTTGAAAGCCGCGCCAGGCGCGTCAGGTGCACTCGGATCCGCAGGTGCGGTGCCGTTGCCCGGTGCAGCCGGTGCGGTTCCCGCCGCGACGGGAGCATACGCGTCCGGCGGCGGAGCCATCACCGGTCCAGTGATGCCTCCGCCTCTTCCCACATCGATTGCAAGCGAGGCCGTCCTGCCAAACGACGTGTTGCGGATCGTGCGGCTTGCGGTCTCGGCTGCGCGCGCCGACGGCACTCTTTCACCGCAAGAGCGAGCGCTCATCATCGAGCACGCGCGCGCGGCGGGAATAGAATCGACCGTCGAGCAGGAGCTGAACACGCCGCAGCCGCTCGCCGATATCGTCCGGGGCATTTCGGATTCGCAGCGCCGACAGGACCTGTACGTCCTCGCGTTCAGCATCGTCCGCGCGGATGAGAACGTCTCCGGTGCGGAGCGCATCTATCTCGCGCAGCTTGCGTATCAATTGGGACTCGATGCGGAGACCACGGCACGGCTCGAGCAAGACACGGCATCCGCCATCGACAAAGCGCCTGAATCGGAACCGTAGACGTTGCTCACACGCGTAGGGTCAACAGTCGACGGTCAGCAGTCGACAGCAAACGAAAACTGCCCGCGTCGGGCTCTCGACGGTTCATTGGCCGACGATTGACTGAGGAGACGCAGATGTACGGATCGCAACAGTGGTACATGGCCATCGGCGGGCATCAGGTGGGGCCCGTCAGCCAGGAGGAGATTCTCGCTAACCTGCGCAACGGCAGCATCGATGCGGAGACGCTCGTCTTCACGGCCGGCATGTCGAACTGGCAGAGGCTGAGAGACGTGCCCGCCTTCGCGCAATACCTTGGCGGCGGCGTTGCCCAGGCGGCCGGCGTTCCCCCTATCGCGGCAGGCCGGCGCGCGCACGAGATCGATTTCGTGATTCACGGCAACGAAATGCAGTTCGTGGAAGTCGAGCTCGATCCCGGTGAGGCTGCAGTGGCCGAGGCCGGGGCGTTGATGTACATGACGAACGGCATTCAGATGGAGACGATTTTCGGCGATGGATCGCGGCAACCCGGCGGCGTGCTCGACGCGTTATGGGGAGCCGGCAAACGCATTCTCACGGGTGAGAGCCTCTTCATGACGGTCTTCACTAATCAGGGCGGGGGCAAGCAGCGCGTCTCCTTTGGCGCGCCGTACCCCGGCAAGATCATCCCGCTGGACCTGCAGACAATCGGCGGCCAACTGATTTGTCAGAAGGATTCGTTTCTGTGCGCCGCGCGCGGCGTGTCGATTGGAATTGCGTTCCAGCGCAAGATCGGCGTTGGGTTGTTCGGCGGTGAAGGGTTCATCATGCAGAAGCTCGAAGGCGACGGCTTGTGCTTCGTGCACGCTGGCGGCACCATTCACCATTTCGAGCTTGGGCCCGGCGAAACGCTGCGCGTCGACACCGGTTGTCTGGTCGCACTTCAGCCGAGCGTCAGCTACGACATTCAGTTCGTGGGCAAGATCAAGACAGCGCTCTTCGGCGGTGAAGGAATTTTCTTTGCGACGCTGACCGGCCCCGGCAAGGTGTGGCTGCAATCGCTGCCGCTCAGCCGCATGGCGGATCGAATCTACAAAGCGGCGCCGCAAACTGGCGGCCATCGGAAGGAAGAAGGATCGATTCTCGATCGTGTTGGCGGATTGGGCGATCTCATCGACGGTCGGTGAAATGACACAGGCTCCGACACGGAGATTGCTCACTGAGGCTCGCTGACGCGCGGGCGCGCGGATTGTGTCAGGCATGTAGCGAACGACGCTCGGAGATGACCATGTTGCGGATTGCAAGAATTCTGTTCCCATTAGTTGCACTCTCCATTGCCACGGCGGCGGTGGCCCAGCCGCGCACCGCGTTTCCCGAAAAGCGCGGGCTGAAACCGTCGGACTTTCCCCGCGTGGTGAAGCTTGCCGACAATGTCTACGGCTACGAAGAATTGCGCGACCCGGGCATGACGACGGTGAGCTTTTTCGTCGTCGGCAACGACGGCGTGCTGCTGGCCGACGGCCAAGGCAACCCCCAGGCAACGCAAAAGCTGCTCGACGCGATTCGCAAGATCACGACCAAACCGCTCAAGTGGTACGTTGTCGGATCCGATCACGGCGATCACACGGGCGGCAACTCCGTGCTGCCGAAGGACATCACGTTTATCGTGTCGCCCGCCTCGAAAGCGCAGCTCGAACGCGATGCCGCGGCGGCAAAGGGCGCGTCGGAGAAGGCTGCTGCAGAGGCTGCCGCGAAAGGTCAGCCGCCGCCGCCGGCACGCGCGGTCATTGTGCCGCCGACCGCCATGACTGAAGACAAGCAAGTCATCGACGTGGGCGGCACCGAGGTGCAGGTGCTGAATCTCGGACGCGCGCACACAGGGGGAGATCTCAGCGTCTATCTGCCGAAGCAGAAAATCCTCTTCATGAGCGAAGCGTTCTTGAACCGCGTTTTTCCGGCCATGCGCTCGGCGTACCCGCGTGAATGGCTGAAGACGATTGACCGCGCGCTCGCCATGGATGTCGATCGCTACGTGCCAGGACACGGGTTCATCGAGGAGCCGAAAGCCTCCCGCGAGGAGCTCGTCGAGTTTCAGAAGGCGCTCCGATACGTCATCGACGAAGTGAACCGCCTTCACAAGCTGGGACTCTCGGCAGACGATGCGCGGAAGCAGGCGAACTGGGGACCATATACGGACTGGATGCTCGCGAATCAGCAGGACATTATTGCGATTCGCAAGGTGTACGAGGAGAGTGAGGGCAAACTGAAATAGGTCGAACGTAGTGCTCCAGGCGTGATGCAGCAATCCCACGCGCGACACGCGCACCATCCGGATCATCCTCCTCGAGATGAAGGTGCGGGCAGCGGAGCTGCTCACGCCGGAACAGGAAGCGCGGCTCGCCGCGCTCACGCGCAAGCAGATCGTCGCGCTGCGCTTTGCCTCTGACGCGGAACTTGGCGAGCTGGTGGATCGCGCCGCGCGGGGAGCAGATGACGCCGGATCAGATCAAGCGAGCCGTCAAACAGTGGCGCGCCGATCTCTACCGGACGTGACATGACCGACGACGAACGAGCCGAGGTCCTGCATCTGCTGGAATCTCACGAACGGACGCTCCAGATTTGCCGCGCCTGCGCGGAAACGACGCGCGATCTCGCATGGCAGGTGCGACGCGGCGGCGTTCCGGATGCGGCTCAACTCAAACAGACCATCGACGAAGTCGATCGCGTAATGGAGGAGCTTGGGAGGATCGAAATTGCCATCGCAGAGATGAAGGCGGCGCTCTGGTGATCCTTCGCCGCTACACGACTACGGAAGTAATGGCGCCTATCACGAACCCATTCCCGGACTGCCGCAAAACTCAACGACTGCTTTCAACACGGCATCCGGCCGATCCCGATGCGGCGAGTGGCCGCAGTCCGGGACGATCAGCGTTTCAACGGGACCCGCAAGCTGACGCTCGATTGCTTCCACCTGCTTCAGCGTTCCGTATTCATCCTGCTCGCCTTGAATCACGAGCGTCGGGCACGAGATGCGCGGCAAATACGATTCGAGATTCCACGTCCGAAATTCCGGCGATAGCCATACGTCATTCCATCCATGAAACGCGGCGTCGACGTTCGAGTGGTACTTGGCAAGCCGCTCCCGCAAGTCGGTCGATTCATACAGCGTCTGCATCCGCCTGATGCTGCCGATGGAGACATCTTCGACAAACACGTGCGGTGATTCGAGCACGAGCCCGTCGGTACTCGCCGGATGCTCGGCGGCGAAGATGAGAGCTATCGAGCCGCCGTCGCTATGTCCTAAAAGAACCGCGCGATCGATGTGAACGTGGTCCAGGATGCGGGGAAGCGAATCGCGAGCCTCGTCGTGCATGAAATCGATCGTGTGTGGTGTTGGTGGCGCATCGGAAGCTCCGTGCCCGACTCGGCTGTAGGCGAACACGGATCGACCCGTTGCCGCGGCGAGCGCGTCCGGAAAGTCGCGCCACATCGCGATCGAGCCGAGGCCCTCGTGCAGCAGGACGATCGGCGGCGCCCCTTGGTCGTCGCGCTTCCACCACCGGTACTCGATGGACAGCCCGTCAATCTGCAGCCGATCGCTCACTCACCACTACAATAGCGGGAACACTCCATCAGGAGGCATGATGCGCAAGTCCGTGGTGCTCATCACGGGCGCCGGCGGCGAAATCGGCCACGGCCTCATTGGTCGGGTCGCCCAAAGTGGCCGCCAGGCCATCGTCACGCTCGATCTGAATCCGCTCGATCGATCGCAGGCGCAGTTCGTGCAGCGTGAGTTCACCGGGTCGATTACCGATGTGCGTCTCCTCGACCGCATTCTCTCGGAATTCGAAATCTCCACCGTGTTTCATCTGGCGGCGCTGCTCTCGACACGCGCGGAGTTCACGCCGGTGTCCGCGCACCAGGTGAACGTCGAGGGGACGCTCAATCTTCTCGAGTTTTCGCAACGCGAAGCAGAATCGCACGGCCGGCCCGTCGTGTTTCTGTATCCCTCGTCGATTGCCGCCTATGGCCTGCCGACGCTCGACGCGAAGCGAGGCTCGCGCCGTGTCCACGAAGACGAATTCAACACGCCAACCACGATGTACGGCTGCAACAAGCTGTACTGCGAGCAACTCGGGCGCTACTATGCCAAGTTCTACAAACAGCTCGCGGCCGAGACTCAGAGCGGGCGGCTTGACTTTCGTGCCGTGCGCTTTCCCGGATTGATCTCGGCCCTGACCGTGCCTTCCGGCGGAACATCAGACTACGCGTCGGAAATGATCCACGCGGCTGCCCGAGGAGAGCCGTACGAGTGCTTCGTTCGGCCTGACACACGCATCCCTTTCATGGCCATGCCCGACGGCGTCGATGCGCTCTTGACGCTCGCCGCCGCCGATCGCAGCCAGCTGACTCGCACCGCGTACAACCTGCGTGCGTTCAATCCTTCGGCGGAAGAGATCAGCGTCGAGGTGCTTCGGGCCTTTCCACACGCGAGAATCACATGGAAGAACGATCTCAAGCGTCAGGGCATCGTTGATTCCTGGCCGGAAGACGTGGATGACTCGGCCGCACGCCGCGATTGGGGCTTCGCGCCGAAGTACGATTTTGCGCGGGCGTTCAGAGACTACTTGATTCCAACAATCAAACAACGGTATGCAGCGTGAAGCCAGAGTGACTGGGGTGCCTGGAGTGCCTGGGGTGCCTGAAGTGCCTGAAGTGCCTGGAGTGCCTGGAGTGCCTGAAGTGCCTG
>DASPWV010000775.1:0-1744 GCA_035637635.1 Vicinamibacterales bacterium
CCTCGCCCGGCTGCCGCAGCCGCTGCCGCAAACGTTCCGCGACGTTCGGCAACTCGCGTTCGCCTTCGAGCACGACGGTCTGCGCGAGAAACCGGCTTTGATCGACCAGCGTCCTTACCCGCGACTGCACGAGATACGAGCTCACACTGAAGAACAGAATCAATCCTGCGAGCAGGAAAAACGCGATGATCAGGAGCCCGGGGACGAGACCGACGAAGATATAGGAGAGAATCAGCTTGCGCCGAACGCGCCACAACAAGCGGCGCTTCGCCCACATCGTCCCACGCGTGACGGCGTACAACCCGACGAAGATGAGCGCGAGACTGCCGAGCGCGTCCACGGCGTCGAGCACTTGGAGGGAGCTCGGCGCAATCGTGCCGGCAATCGCGACGACACTCTTGACTGCGAGAGCGAGCAGGAGCGCACGACCGGGAAACGTCCGGAACAACCAGCGTCGCCATCCCCTGGCGCGTGCCGGCAGCGCACCAGGCAGCGACGCGGACGCGCGAGGACCGGCGGGCATTCGTTGAACGAAATGATATAAGGATTGCACCTCTCGTGAAACTCAACTCGACCGCACGTTTCGATACACGCTGCATCCACGCGGGCCAGGAACCCGATCCCTCGACCGGCGCGATCATCACGCCGATTTACCAAACGTCCACGTACGTCCAGGAAGGACTTGGCAAGCACAAAGGCTTCGAGTACGGCCGAACGCAGAACCCCACGCGCATGGCGCTCGAGGCCAACATCGCCGCGATCGAAAGCGGCGTGGCTGCATTTGCGTTTGCGTCCGGCATGGCGGCGATCGACGCGTTGTTGACTCGGCTCGAAGCCGGCGATCACGTGGTCGTGAGCGACAACACCTATGGCGGGACGTTTCGGCTCTTCGAGCGCGTCCGGCGGAAGTTTGGACTCGACTTCAGTTATGTCGACACGTCGCGACTGGAGTTGATCGATCCCGCCATCACGCCGAAAACCAAGTACCTGTTTCTCGAAACGCCGACCAATCCGATGCTGCGGATCACCGACCTCGCCGCCGCCAGCGAAATCGCGCACAAGCGGAGCGTTCGCGTCATCGTGGACAACACCTTTGCCAGTCCGTACATCCAGCGGCCGCTGGAGCTGGGCTGCGACATCGTGGCGCACAGCACAACCAAGTTTCTCAACGGCCACAGCGACAGCGTCGGCGGCATCGTCGTGCTGAAACACCCGGATGACATCGAGTGGATGCAGTTCGTTCAAAACGCGGCCGGAGCCATTCTCGGGCCGATGGATTGCTGGCTGGTGCTCCGAGGGACCAAGACGCTGCCCATCAGGATGGAGCGCACGAACGCGAACGCCATGGCGCTGGCCGAGCATCTGTGCGGGCACAAGAACGTGACGTCAGTCATCTACCCGGGCCTTTCTCATCACCCGCATCACGCATTGGCCAAGCGACAGATGCGCGGCTTTGGCGGGCTCATCTCGTTCGACGTCGGATCGATCGAGGCGGCGCGGACGGTGCTGCCCCGGTTCAAGCTGATGTCGCTCGCCGAGAGCCTCGGCGGCGTCGAAACGCTCATCTCGCATCCTGCGGTGATGACGCACGCATCTGTTCCGCCCGAGCGCCGCGCGGCCATCGGGATCACCGACGGAATGATTCGAATTTCTGTGGGCATCGAGGACGTGGAGGATTTGAAGGAGGACGTGGATCAGGCGCTGGGGTGACGAGCGTGTGTTCGTATGAGCGCGGGCACGCCGG
>DASPWV010000776.1:0-7702 GCA_035637635.1 Vicinamibacterales bacterium
TGCGAATTGGTCCCGCGCCGCCGGGTCGGGAATCCGTGCCGCGACGCCCAGCATTCTCTTCAGAAATTCCCGGCGTGAATCGTCCCGCGCGAGATCGTGCTCCTGGGCCGCGCGATCGAGCAGGAAATCGAGGTATGGGCGCGACTGGCGAAGCGCGCCAACGTACGCCTCGCGGCCGTGCCTCTGAATATACGTATCGGGATCTTCACCGCCTGGCAGGAGCGCAATATTGACATCGAAGCCTTCACTCACCAGAAGTTCACAACTTCGCTCCGCAGCGGCCTGACCCGCGGCGTCCGGGTCGAAGCAAAGAACGGCTTTCGGCGCAAACCGACGCAAGATCTGTGCTTGTGTGGAACCCAGGGCAGTGCCGCAGGTGGCGACGACCGGCAGACCTCCCGCCTGATACACCTGCGCGAAATCGAAGTAGCCTTCCACGATCACGGCAAAGCCGCTCTTGCGCAGATCTCCCTTCGTGAGATTCAGGCCGTAGAGGGTGCGGCTCTTGATGTAGATCGGAGTTTCTGGCGAGTTCAGATACTTGGGACTTTGATCCTTCTCGAGCGCGCGTCCGCCAAAGGCGATCACAGATCCCGTGTCGCGCGCGATGGGAATCATCAACCGGTTCCGAAATCGATCCACCTCGCTGCCATCATCGCGCCGCACCACGAGTCCGCTTTTGAGAAGCGACGCTGGCTGGAAGCCCTGCTTGACGAGCCGCTGCCGCAGGCTGTCGCGACCCGACGGCGCGTAGCCGAGCCCCAATGCGCTAACCGTGTCGCGCGTGAGGCGGCGCTCGGCCAGCAGGTACTCGCGAACACGTGTGCCCGCCGGCGACTCGAGTTGTTCCAGGAAAAACGCCGCGGCTAGTTCGTGGATCTTCAGCAGCGCCTCGCGTTCGGCGGCGGTTTCCCGGCCGGCGTCGCCTTCTTCGAGCTCTGGAATCGGCACGCCAAACCGTTGCGCAAGCTGCCGGATGGCATCGGTGAACCCAACTTTTTCGTGCAGCTCGATGAACTTGAAGACGTCACCGCCCACCCCGCAGCCGAAGCAATGAAAGAATCCGCGGTCGCGATTGACGTGAAATGAGGGGGTCTTCTCGGCGTGAAACGGACAGAGGCCTTTGTAGCTGCTTCCAGCCTTCCTCAGTGAAACGTAGTCGGAGATGACGGTGACGATGTCGGCGGCGTGCCGGACTTCGTCGATGAAGGTTTGAGGTAACTTCATTCGCGAATGTGACGTGCTGATGTCACATCGTGACATCCGCACATCACCACACTACACCTCCGCATCATCAACTCGCCACCTCGCCACATCTCCCGCTACTCTTTCAGCTCCACAATCGTCGCGCCACCCCCGCCCTGCTCCTGCGGCGCCGCGTAGAACTTCGCGACGAGGGGATGCTCTTTCAGGTACGCCGCCAGACCCTTCCTGAGCTGGCCGGTGCCGTGGCCGTGGACGATGCGGACCTGTTGAACGTCCGTGACGAGCGTGTCATCGAGAAACCTCGCCACGCGATCGACGGCTTCATCGACTGTGCAGCCAATCACGTTCAGCTCGCTGAGCAGCCCCTCGCGCGGCTTCAGGTCGACGTTCACGCGCACTTTCGCGGCCGGAGCGGCCGCCAGATGTGGCGCCCCTGCGACGACACGGAGGTCGCGCACTGGCGCGCGAAGCCGCTTGCCGCGGACGTCGATCTCAGCGTGCCGGCCGTGGATTGAGACGAGCGTGCCTTCCATTCCGAGCGCACCGACTGCGACCCGCGCTCCGGTCTGTAGTGGCGGGGCTTTAGCCCCGCCGGCTGCCGCGGGGACAGAGTATTCAGCCGCGCTGCCCGATGCCGGCGGGCCTAACCCCGGCGGGGCTAAAGCCCCGCCACTACGTACGGATTCGACGATGCGATCGATCGCTTGTCGCGCCTCGGCGCGCGCCGCACCCGCGTCGCCGGTGGTGATTCCGCTGGTCCGTGCTCGAAGAGATGCCTGTTCGACGAGCGCCTCCGATCGTTCCTTCAACTGCTCGATCACGGCATCGATATCTCGCCGTGCCTGTCTGACACGCTCGTCGATTTTCTCGCTCAGGCGTTTTGCCACGCGCTGTTCGCGCTCGGCCACCGAGCGCTCGCGTTCGGCGAGTCTGGCCGCGGCGTCATCGACGGCGCGCTTGTCGCGCTGGAGCCTGGTTCGATCGGAATCGAGCGCACGCGCCCGCGCGTCGATCCGCGCCAGGTGCGCCGCCAGACGCTTTTGATCGTCGCTCAAGAACGCGCGCGCTGCCGCGACGACCGTCAACGGCATGCCGAGGCGCTGCGCAATCTCAATCGCCAGGCTGCGGCCAGGCGCGCCGTAAATCAGCTTGTAAGTCGGCGCGAAGTTCTGCGGATCGAATGCAAACGCCGCGGTGATCACGCCGTCGGCAGCCATGCCCCACGATTTCAGCGCGTCGAAGTGGGTCGTGGCGATGAGCAACGCCCCGCGCTGTTTGAAGTGATTGACGATAGCGGTCGCCAGCGCACCCCCTTCGTTGGGGTCGGTGCCGGTGCCGACTTCATCGAGCAGCACGAGCGCAGGCATGGCCAACTCGCGATCCATCGCGACGATATTGGTGATGTGCGCGGAGAACGTGCTGAGACTCGCAGCAATCGATTGCTCGTCTCCGATGTCGGCGAAGATCGACTTGAAAACGGGCAGCCGGGCCGAGTCGGCCGGCACGAAGAGACCCGCCTGCGCCATCAGCGCCAGGAGTCCGGCTGTTTTGATCGCGACGGTTTTCCCTCCGGTATTCGGTCCGGTGATGAGCAGCACGCGAGTGGGCGGCTGCAGCAGGATGTCGACAGGCACCGGATCTTTGCTGAGGAGGGGGTGACGCGCGCCTCTGAGCTCGAGCCGATCGTCGGTGACGAGTTCGGGTCGTACGGCGTTGATGCGCGACGCAAATCGCGCCTTGGCCTGCAGCACGTCGAGCTCGATCGCGACGTCCACCGATGCCTCGAGCTCGCCTGGACGGGCACGAAAGCTGTCCGTCAGTGCGAGCAGGATCCGATGAATCTCCTCGCGCTCCTCATCCTCGAGCTGCACGATGTCGTTGTTGATTTCGACGGTGGCTGCTGGCTCGAGAAAGAGCGAGGCGCCGCTGGCCGAGCTCCCGTGCACGATTCCCGGAACATTCGATCGGTGCTCGGCGCGAACGATCAGGACGAAGCGGCCGTTGCGTTCCGTGACGACCTCTTCCTGTAAATACTTCGCGGTGTCCTTGCTCCGCACGAACTGCTCGAGCGTCGTCCGCAGCCGATTCCGCTTCTGACGCAAGCGATCTCGGATCGCTCTCAGCTCGGAGCTCGCATCGTCCAAGACTTCTCCGGAGACGTCGATCGCTCGCCGCACGTCGGCCACCTCGCGCTTGAACGTGGCGACGCGCGAGACGATCGAAACGAGGATCTGGAAATTACCCGCGGCCTGACGCACGGCGCCGCGCGCCTGCTCTACGGAGTCGAGAAAATCCGCGAGGCTGCGAAGCGCGAGCGGTTCGAGCGGCCGGCCTTCGACATCGAGAGCGGCGAGCGTATCGGCGAGATCGCCAGCGGCCCGCAGCGGAAAGAGCGAGTTTGTTTCGAGATACGCACTCGTTTCGGCGGTGGCATCGAGCGCACGTGCCACACGGCCGGTGTCAGTCTCTGGTTCGAGCGCCCCGAGCACGCGGGCACCGAGCGGCGTCAAGGCGTGATCGACGACGAGATCGACGATGCGATCGAATTCGAGAGTACGGAGGGCTAGCTGCATACTGCCATCTGGCGATGTGGTGAGTTGATTCGCCACCTCGCGACATCACATCGCCACATCACCAAATCGACAAATCGCCACATGCCAGTGTCACAAATGATTGATCATGCTTGCGACGCAGCCCGCGCCGTAGCCGTTGTCGATATTCACAACGGCGACGCCGTTGGCGCACGAGTTGAGCATCCCGAGCAGCGCCGCGATGCCGCCGAAGCTCGCCCCGTAGCCGATGCTCGTCGGCACGGCGATCACCGGCACGTCCACCATCCCCGATACGACGCTCGGCAGCGCGCCTTCCATCCCGGCGACGACAACGATCACGGTCGCCGCGGAAAGGCGGGCGCGTTCGCTGAGAACGCGGTGAATGCCGGCGACGCCGACATCGTGCAGCCGTTCGACAGTGTTGCCCATCAGATCGGCGGTGACGGCGGCCTCCTCAGCCACCGGAAGATCGGACGTGCCCGCCGTCACCACTGCGATCGTTCCTTTGCCGCGTATCACTTCGCCCTTCCGCGTGATCGCGCGCGCGATCGGGTGATATTCCGCGTCTTGAACCTGTTGCCGCACCGCTTCCCAGACCAGCTCGTCTGCCCGCGTCACGAGCAACGGATGCCCGCGTTGAACGATGCGGTTTGCGATCGTCGCGATCTGATCCGGCGTCTTGCCGAGACCGAGTACCACTTCAGCGAAACCCTGTCGAATGGAACGATGATGATCGACGCGAGCGAAGCCAAGATCCTCGAACGGTCGATCGCGGAGCTCTGTGAGAAGACGATCGTGCGCATGATCGGTCGTGACGCGACCTTCGCTGACCGCATCGAGCAAGCCTCGAAGCTCTGCTGGTGTCATGACGCTATCATTCGGTGCGCGTTGACTTTACCGGACCCGACCATATAATCACTCCTTGTGCATTTTGCGAGGAAATCGGACTGTTCATGACGCCCGCTGACACATTAATCCTCGCGCTCTATTTTTTTGTTCTCATCATCCTCGCCGTTTACGGGTGGCATCGCTACTACCTTGTGTATCTCTACATGAAGCACAAGGACGAGCGAAAACTCCCCGCCGGACGTTTCGACAGCTTTCCCAGAATCACGATTCAACTTCCTCTCTACAACGAGATGTACGTCGTCGATCGACTGATCGATTCAGTGTGCCGGATCGAGTATCCGCGCGATCGACTCGAGATTCAGGTGCTGGACGACTCCGTCGACGAGACACGCGAGATCGCGGAGCTTGCGGTCCGCCGGCACGCCGCGCAGGGCATCGACATCAAGTACATACATCGGGCGGATCGGAACGGCTACAAGGCTGGTGCCCTGGACGAGGGGATGCGCGTCGCGACAGGAGAGTTCATCGCGATCTTCGACGCTGACTTCAGACCCGATTCCGATTTCCTGCTGCGGACGATCCACTACTTCACCGATCCGAAAGTCGCGCTGGTGCAAACGCGGTGGGGGCACATCAACGAGGACTACTCGCTCCTCACCAAGATTCAGGCCATCCTCCTTGACGCCCACTTCGTGGTGGAGCACGGCGGCCGCAATCGCAGCGGCTGCTTCTTCAATTTCAACGGCACGGCCGGCATCTGGCGGCGCGATGCCATTGTCGACGCCGGCGGCTGGCAGCACGACACGCTGACCGAAGATCTCGATTTGAGCTACCGCGCGCAGCTCGGGGGATGGCAGTTCATTTTCGTACCCGAGCATGTCGCACCGGCGGAACTGCCGGTCGAGATGAACGCGTTCAAGTCGCAACAGCATCGCTGGGCCAAAGGATCGATTCAGACGTTCCTGAAGCTGATGCCGCGCATTCTGCATTCGAACCTGCCGCGGCGAGTGAAGGCAGAGGCGTTTTTTCACCTGTCGGCTAACTTCAACTACCCGCTGATGTGTGTCCTGTCGGTGTTGATGGCGCCGTCAATGGTGATTCGCTACAACATGGGCTGGTACGAGATGCTGCTGATCGACGTCCCGCTGTTCTTCGCGGCGACTGCGTCGGTGGCCAACTTCTACATGGTCTGCCAGCGCGAGCTGTATCCGATCACGTGGACCGAGCGGCTGCGGTATTTGCCGATTCTGATGTCGATAGGCATTGGTCTGGCCGTGAACAACACGAAGGCGGTGCTCGAGGCGCTGTTTCACAAGCCGAGCGAGTTTGCGCGCACGCCCAAGTACCACATCGAAGGCAAACTCGATGACTGGATCGGCAAGAAGTACCGCCAGTCCGTTGCCTGGCAACCGATCATCGAGGTCGCTCTCGGCCTCTATTTCACGGCGACACTCTTCTACGCGCTGGCGAACGGCATCTACGCCACGGTGCCGTTCTTGATGCTCTTCCAGGTCGGCTTCCTCTACACGGGACTGCTGTCGATCTTCCAGCAATACGCAGACGACGCGGTCGTGCAGATCGCGCAAAAAGAGGCATGAACATGTGGCGATTTGTTGATGTGGCGATGTGATCTGTCGATGTCGTGATGCTGTGATGTTGTGGTGTTGATGTGGGCGGCGCCGAGCCGCCTTTTTCACGTACGGCACACGCGTCGCGCATGGCTCGTACGTAGCGGGGATCCCGGGGTCGGCAAATCGGAATAAAATCAGCAGTATGAGCGTAGATACGAAGCCCAAAGCGGGTCTCGAGGATGTCGTCGCGACGACGTCCGGCATCTGCTTTCTCGACGGCGACCGGGGCGTTCTGGCGTATCGAGGCTACGACATTCACGATCTCGCCCGATTCGCGTCCTTCGAAGAGACCTGTTATCTCCTGTGGCACGGACGGCTGCCAAATCGCGCGGAGCTTGGCGATCTGCAGTCGCAGCTCGCGGCGGCTCGTCCGCTTCCCGAACCGGTGCTGCGGATCATGCGCATGCTTCCGCCGGCGAACGGCATGGACGCCCTCCGCACGTTGACCAGTGTGCTCGGACACCACGATCCGGATGCCGATGACAACAGCCAGCAGGCGTCGTACCGCAAGTCCGTGCGACTGACCGCGCAGCTCGCCAGCCTGGTGGCCACATGGGGCCGGATGCAGAACGGTGCTGGAGTCGTTCAGCCCGATCCCGCGATGGGCCACGCGGCCAGCTTCCTCTACATGCTGACGGGACAGCGGCCGGCTCCAACGGCGGTCCGCGCGATGGACATTGCGTTGACGCTGCATGCCGATCACGAGCTCAACGCATCGACGTTTGCCGCGCGCGTCACGGCCGCCACGCTGAGCGATGTCCACTCGGCTGTCGTATCCGGTGTCGGCACGCTGAAAGGTCCCCTGCACGGCGGCGCCAATGCTGACGTCATGAAGATGCTGATCGACATCGGCCAGGATGCGGCGCCCGAGAGAGTCGATCAATACGTGCGCGCCAAGCTCGCGCGCAAAGAGAAGATTCCAGGCTTCGGTCATCGTGTGTATCGAACCGAAGACCCGCGCGCGACGCACCTTCGGCGCATGTCGAAGGAGTTGGGCGAGAAAGGCCGCGACACCAGGTGGTTCGACATGTCCGAGCGGATCGAATCGATTGTTCGCGGTGAAAAGAAACTCTATGCGAACGTCGATTTCTATTCGGCGTCGACGTACTACACGATGGGCATTCCAATCGACTTGTACACACCGATCTTCGCGGTCAGTCGCATTTCCGGATGGACCGCGCACGTCCTCGAGCAGTACGCCAACAATCGCCTGATTCGCCCGCGCGCCGATTACACGGGGCCGATCTATCCGCAGACTTGGATTCCGCTGGAGCAGCGATGAAGCCGGCGGGCCTGAAGGCCCGCCACTCCAGTCAAGCCGGCCCGCCACTCCAGTCAAGCCGGCCCGCCACTCCAGTCAAGCCGGCGGGCCTGAAGTGAGCGACATGTAGTGGCGGGGCTTTAGCCCCGCCGACGAGAGGCGACCCTGAAGGCTCGTCATGAGCATCAAATTCGAGCTGCGCG
>DASPWV010000777.1:0-16264 GCA_035637635.1 Vicinamibacterales bacterium
CGTTCATGGCGTTGGCGCCCCAGACGGCGGAGGCCGGTCCGCGAATCACTTCGATCTGGCGGATCTCGTTGGGATTCACCGGCAGCAGATCCCACATGATGAACCCGAAGAAGTCGAGATAGATGCTGCGGCCGTCGACGAGCGCCAGCTGCGAGGTCGAAAGAGTTGACGCCGCGCTGCGCATGGTGATGTTGAAATCGCGCGCGGAGGTCTGCGAGATATTCACGCCTGGTACGGAGCGGAATAGCTCCGCGTAATTGGTTGCCGGCGTGCTCTGAATGACCTCGGAAGTAATGACGCTCACCGTCGCTGGAGCGTTGACCAGTTGCTGCTCGACTCGCGCCGCGGTCACGACGACCTGTTCCGTAAAAACGGGGGGCTGCTCGTCTTCGGGTTTTTGTGCCGGTTGCTGCGGTGTCGGTTGCTGTGCTGTCGGTTGCTGCGGTGCCGGCGTTTGCGCCACTGGGTCAGGGGCAGCCGTTTGAGCTTCCGCAAATGGCGCCGAACAGATCAGAACTGCGAGAAAGCCACACGCGAAGCCGCGCGACATAGATGCTCCTGGGACCGTTACCGGCTCTTGACCTCAGCGATTGTAGCCTCGGGTCTGCCGTTTCGTACGAACGCGAGGTAGTCGGGACGAACCGCGGAGTTCCTGTGACGCATCTCGGCAAGCACCACATCGCCGTCGATGAGAAACATGCCGGTCAGCTGTTTCCAATGCGAGCCTTGCCACGACGCTCCGCTCCGGAAGACCGTGCGCAACCAGCGTCGCCAGACGCGTGGGTGAGCCAGCTCGAAGATCGACCCTTCGTGCAACTCGAACGCGCGATAGATTCTGTGCTCAGGATCGCTGAACCGCGGCACGTCCGCGATGCCGTAGTGCGCGAACCACTGCTCCGCCTCTTCCTCACTGGCCATGTGCACGAACGCAACCTGCGTCCCCATCGCGGCAAGGTCGTGGCGGATGCGAGCGATGTCCGCCAGCGCTTCGCGACAGAAGGTTCAGCCGAAGTGGCGGAGGAAGATCAGGAGGAGAGGGGAGCGATCGGAAAGGTCACGGATAGCTGCAGGAACTGTCATCGAATAAGGGTCTTACTCAATCGGGTGGCACAGTTGCCAGTTTCCAGTTCCCAGTTCAAAGTTGAGTTGTCAGTTTGAAAGCTCGAACCGAACTGCGAACTGAGCAACTCAACTTTGAACTGATAACTGGCAACTGGAAACTTCTTTACGCCGTCGTCATCGCGCTCGTCGCCCACTGTTCGAGCTTGCGCGCGTCCTCGTAAAAGCGGCGGATGCCTTCACTCAGCTTCTCGACGGCCATTGCGTCCTGGTTGTGCATCCACCTGAACGTCTTCTCATCCAGATGAATCTTCTTTTCGCCGCTGGCCGTTGCTCCCGCGACGGTGAGTCGCGGCGTGAGCTCGCCCGGCGCGTTTTGCAGCTGCTCGAGCAAATCGGGGCTGATCGTCAGCAAATCGCACCCGGCGAGACGCACAATCTGTTCGACGCGTCGAAAGCTCGCCCCCATCACCTGCGTCTTGTAGTCGAATTTCTTGAAGTAATTGTAGATGCGGGTGACGGACGAAACACCGGGGTCTTCGTCAGGCGGGATCTCCGCGCCTTTCTCTTTCTTGTACCAGTCGTAGATGCGTCCGACGAAGGGCGAGATCAGCGTCACGCCTGCTTCGGCGCAGGCAACCGCCTGCGCGAAGCTGAAAAGCAGCGTCATGTTGCAGTGAATGCCTTCGCGCTCGAGGCGCTCGGCGGCGCGGATGCCCTCCCACGTGCTGCTGACCTTGATCAGAATACGCGCTCTGTTCGTGCCGGCTTTCTCATACAGATCGATCAAGTGGCGCGCCTTCGCGATCGACCCTTCCGTGTCGAAGCTCAGACGTGCGTCGACTTCCGTCGACACGCGTCCTGGAATGATTTCGAGAACGCGACGGCCAAAGCCCACCGCCAGGCAATCCATGAATGCCTCGGTACGATCGGCAGATGACGTCGTGACACGATCGGCGGCCTTGAGGGCGTCGTCTACTAATGAACGGTAGTGCGGCTGCTGCGCCGCTTTCAACAACAGCGATGGATTCGTAGTCGCATCCTGCGGTCGATACTCGGCCATTGAGTCGATGTCGCCCGTATCGGCGACAACGGTCGTATAACGTTTGAGCGAGTCGAGCAAACTCATCCCGACAGGATAGCAGGAACCAACACACGACGTCCGAAGCCACAGAGACGCTGAGCCACAGAGAATTCTTTGGGCGAGGTTCTGTTACTGACTGCAATCTCATACAAGATTTTCTCTGTGCCTCGGTGCCTCGGTGGCCCGTCCGTTCGTCGTTCTCAGTTCCGCGCGCGCGCGATCGATGTCGAGCGCGCCATCCCAGCGCGCGATGACGACCGTCGCCACCGCATTTCCGATCAGGTTCGTGATCGAGCGCGCTTCCGACATGAACCGATCGACGCCGACGAGCAACGCCAATCCCGTCGCCGGAATCGCCGGAATGGCCGTGAGCGTCGCCGCGAGCGTAACGAAGCCGCTGCCGGTGACGCCGGCTGCGCCTTTCGAGGTGAGCAGGAGAATCGCCAGAATCGACACCTGCTGCGTGAGACTCAAATCGATTCCGCTCACCTGCGCCACGAAAATCGCTCCCATCGTGAGATAGATCGACGTCCCGTCGAGATTGAAGGAGTACCCGGTCGGCACGACCAAGCCGACGACCGCTTCGCTGCAGCCAAGCCGTTCCAGCTTGAGCATCAGCCGGGGCAGCGCGGATTCGGAAGACGAGGTGCCGAGGACGAGCAGGATTTCCTCTGCGATATAACGAAGAAAGCGCAGCACGTTCAGTCCGATGAACCACAGCACGAGTCCAAGCACGACGAACACGAACAGCAGACATGTAACGTAAACGGCAGCCATCAGCTTCCCGAGGGACACGAGCGTGCTGACTCCGTACTGGCCGATGGTGAACGCCATCGCGCCAAAGGCGCCGAGTGGCGCCAGGCGCATGACGATGTTGACCATCCCGAAGAGGACGTGCCCGAACTGGTCGATGAGCGTCACCAGCGGTGTTGCGCGCTCGCCGAGCCACAGGAGGGCGAGGCCAAAGAGGACAGCTACGAGAAGCACCTGCAGGATCTCTCCCCGTGCGAAGGCGTCGACGAACGTGTTCGGAATGATGTTGAGGATGAAGTCGACCGTTGTTTGCGGACCCGCGGTGCTGGCGTACTCGGCGGCAGTCTTGCTCGAGGGCGCGGCAAGCGCAACGCCGCTGCCAGGCTTGAGAACGTTCACCACCACGAGTCCGATGGCAAGCGCCAGCGTCGACATCACCTCGAAATAGACAAGCGCGCGCAGGCCAATCCGTCCAACATCTTTGCCGGCGCGCATGTGTCCAATGCCCGCGACGATCGTGGCGAAGATCAACGGCCCGATGAGCATACGAATCAGCTTGATGAATCCGTCGCCGAGCGGCTTCATCGCCGCCCCGCGCTCGGGCCAGAGCACGCCGACGAGCACGCCGAGCGCAATGCCGATCAGGACTTGCACGTACAGGCTCTTGAGCGTTTTCATGAAGGACAACCTTACTCTGACGGCAGGTCCAAAGACCCGCCCTCCTAGATGATGGAGGAACGCGTGACCTCACATTCGGACATCTGGCGCCGGCTCGAACAGCATCGGGACGAGTGCCGTCGTGGTCATTTTCGCGACTGGTTTCGCGCCGATCCGCAGCGGTTCGAGCGCTTTTCCAGGCGCATCGACGATCTGCTCGTCGACTACTCGAAGCATCTGGTAACCGACGAGACGTTTGTGCTGCTTGGCGAGCTCGCTCGCGACCGCGGTGTCGAAGCGCTCCGCGATCGCATGTTTGCGGGCGAGCGAATCAACACCACCGAAGATCGCCCGGTGCTGCACATCGCGCTCAGAAATCGCTCAGAGAGGCCAATTGCCGTCGACGGTCACGATGTCATGCTCGACGTTCGCCGCGCGCTGGAGCACATGCGAACGTTCAGCGAGGCGGTGCGCAGCGGAGAATGGATCGGCTTCTCCGGGCATCGCATCACAGATGTCGTAAACATCGGGATCGGCGGGTCCGATCTGGGGCCGGCCATGGTGACCGAGGCGCTGACGCCCTACACGCGCGAGGGTCCCCGGTTGCATTTCGTCTCGAACGTCGACGGGACCCATCTCTCCGAGACGCTGCGGGCCCTCGATCCCGCCACAACGCTCTTCACCATCGCCTCGAAGACATTTACGGCCGAGAAACCACTCCCGCGCGGAGACGAGTCACACGTTGCGAGGCACTTCGTCGCCATTTCCACCAACACTCGTGAGGTCCGTGCCTTTGGCATCGCGCCCGACAACATGTTCGTGTTCTGGGACTGGGTCGGCGGCCGCTATTCCCTGTGGTCGTCCATCGGCCTGCCAATTGCCATCGCCGCGGGCTTCAATCGCTTCGAGCAGCTCCTCGAGGGCGCCTTCGATGTGGACGAGCATTTCCGGTCGGCGCCGCTCGAAGACAACATCCCGATCACGCTCGGGTTGCTGGGCGTGTGGTGCACCGATTTCCTCGGCGCAGAAACCCAGGCTGTCCTTCCGTACGACCAGTACCTGCGGCGATTTCCCGCGTATCTGCAGCAACTCGATATGGAGAGCAACGGAAAGCGCGTCGATCGTGAAGGCCGCCAAGTCGCCGTGGCCACCGGCCCCGTCGTGTGGGGCGAGCCAGGAACCAACGGCCAACACGCGTTCTATCAGTTGATTCATCAGGGCACGCGGCTCGTGCCGTGCGATTTTCTGATTGCCGCCACTCCACACGAGCCGCTCGGCGATCATCACGAGCTGCTCATCGCCAATTGCCTCGCCCAGTCCGAGGCGCTGGCCATGGGGAAAACCAACGATGAAGCGCGCGCGGAGCTAGCCGCGCAAGGCCTCGATCCGGATCGCAGCGCGCGCCTCGTGCCGCACAAAGTGTTTCCAGGCAATCGCCCCTCGACGACGTTCATGTATCGGCAGCTCGATCCGCGCACGCTGGGCCGGCTCATTGCGCTTTACGAGCACAAGGTGTTCGTGATGGGGGCCGTGTGGAACATCAACTCGTTCGATCAATGGGGCGTCGAGCTTGGCAAGCAACTGGCGAAGCGCATTCGGCCGGAGATTGACGCAACCGGGTCCGCCACCGCTCACGACGCGTCAACGAACGGATTGCTGAATTACGTCAGACAGCTCCGGTCGTAGCATGAGCGCGCGAACCTGTGGACGCTCAACCCGGCAGATTTCAGGGATATTCCTGGTCTATCCCTGTATCGAGGGTAGCAATCAGGCCGCGACAGGCAAGTGATCGATTTCATCGCGCCGCGCAATGGAGAGGCGCGCTGTCATTTCGGGCTCACCACGTAGTCTTTGAAATAGCTGGTGCTGTCGGTCTTTGCCCAGAGGCCGATTTTTCCCGCGACGGGCGGCCGCAGCACGGGATTGCTCTCGGGATTGAGATCGGGATGCGGCGCGGCGCCGCCGCGTCCAGGTCCAGGAACACTGCCAAGCGTGTACTCGAGCGCGAGCGTCCCGTCGATCCACGATTTGAAGTCCGGCCCATCGACGGTCATCTTCAATTCGTGCCAGGCGCTGCGATCGAGCAGGAACCGGTTCGCGCGGTCGCTGAACTTGACGTTCCGACGGATGCCGTTATGAAACTCCCACAGCGCCACATTGTTCTCCGTGTCGTTGTAGCGCACCGCCAGCCAGTCGCCGTTCGGCTTCACGTTGAAGAGAATGCCCGATGCGCGATCCGACTCCCCCGCAATCGTCTTGAACTTCAGGCTGATCGTGCCGTTTGAAAAATTGTCCACGCCTTTCAGCACGGCAACAGGGTAGTACGCAAACTGCTTCGCGTTGTCCATCAGCTCTTCATTCGACGTGCCGTACAACCGCCGCGCGCTTTCGATCAGAAGCTTCGTCGGGTTGTCTTTGCTCGCAACCCATGGCCGGCCGTCGACCATGATCACTTTCTCTGCGCCATCCTGCGCCACGACCCAGGTCCCGACGATCGGCTCGAACGTCGCCGGCGGTCGTCCAACGCGCTCCTTGCTCAGGTCGACCTTGATCTCTGCCGCGGCAAGTACGACAGCGACGACAATGATCGCTAGTGATGTAACGACGGATCTCATCCCCTTCTCCTGACGATGAACGCTGCTGCAAGCACGGTGGCCGGCCACAAGCCATAGAACACCTTATCAGCGTGCCGCGGAGGGGTTGCAAGCGGATGTCCACGAAAGACGTCGTCATCCTCTTCGGCGCTCCGCTCGAGCCCGGCCACTGAATAAACTGCCTCGAGCACCCCATCGGCCGTCGTGGCGCGGCTCATCTCTTTCCGGTCGCCGAATTGATACCAAATTTCGCCGTAATGCTCGCGGGTCTGTTCGAACAGGCCGATCGTCGTCGTGGATACATACTGCACGCGCAGGTCGGGCATTACACGCCGCAGCTTGGACAGGGCGTTTCGCTCGAGGTCCGATCGGCGAGGATCTTCGGGCGCGAGGTGCACCTCGACGAGAAGCGGCCGATCGATGTGACGCAACATCTGTTCGTCAGCGCGTGAGAACGAGTTGCTGCGTGCTTCGGAAAGATCCCAGCTCGGTCGCAAAAACGAAAACGCCACGATCAGCAGCGCCGTGACGAATCCGATCGCAACAGATTCAACAGCCCGTCGTCGCACAGAAACGCCCAATCGCATCCAGACTGCGGCGATGCCCAGACCGCCGGCAATCAATGCTAGTGCTGTCAAGACGACGTCCAGCCGGATGAGGCCATGTTGAAACTCGGCGACCATTGCGGTTGGCGTGTAGCCGGCCGCCCGCTCCCAAAAGCCGCCGTGAACGGCGGCGATGAAATTCAAAATCCACGTGCCTACCGTGACGGTGAGCGTCAGTATGGCCGCCGTCGAGGGATGCTCGGTCAGCGCAGCGGTTGCCGCGGCCAGCGCAATGGTGAGACCCGCATTCAGGAAGTGACCGACCGCGACCGTCAACAGTTCCGGAACGTAGACGCTGCCGCCGTAGGCAATCCACGAGAGGATCGCGGCCAGCGGCGCGAGTGACGCGATGGCCCACCCGGCGATCAGCACGCCGCCTTTGGCGATTACGCGGACCCGCGTCGAGAGCCGCTGCTGCAGCTCGAGTTTGAGCGCGCCGCTCTGTGCGTCACCTGCAACGAGGCGAATACCGACAAACGGCAGCAGAAACGCCGCGGCCAGCTCGCACGCGCTGAAGGTGGGCGCCCACACGCCGATCAGCGGAGAGAAGGCTTCACCGACACCTGCCGCGGTGCCACCCAATCCGCTCGCTTCGGCATACGTGCGAACGGCGCTGATAAACGACACGCCGACGAGCGGCCCGATGGCGGCCAGCATGACCCACCACGCGCGCGACGCCATGAGCTCGCGCCACTCTTTGCGGACGAGCCACACGAGCGGCGAGTCAGGTGAGCGCAAGGAACACCTGTTCGAGATCCGGTTGCCCGGCCGCGTCCGGCGGCGCGAGCGCCGACAGCTCCTTGAGCGTGCCTTCGCCACAGACGCGACCGCCGCTCAGCAAAACAAATCGATCGCACACGCGCGCCGCGTCGTTGATTTGATGGATCGACAGAAACAGCGTGCGTCCGCCGTGCGCAACATCGCGAAGCGTGCGGGCAACATCGCGGCTCTGGCGAAGATCGAGCCCGTCGAATGGCTCGTCTGCGAGAAGCACCTCGTGTGGTGTCAACAATCCGATGGCCAGCAGCGCGCGCTTACGCTGTCCTTTGGAGAGCGTCGCAATGCGCGAGGAGAGCAGTGGCTCGAGCTCGAGCGCGTGGATCACCTCATCACGCAGGTGACGCCGGCCACGAAAGAAGCCGATGGTGTAATCGAGAGCCCAGCGCACGGTTTCGGTTGGCCACGGTGCGATCGCGTCGGGAAGATAAAACAGCGTTCGCGTACGCTCATCGACCGTTAGCGGCCGCTCGTCGCGCAGAATCTCACCTCCATCGCTTGGCAGGACGTTGGCGAGGCATTCAAAGAGCGTGGTCTTCCCCGATCCGTTTGGCCCGATCAGGCCCAGCGCTTCGCCGGGGACGATGCGACAGGACACGTCGGCGAGCGCCGTCAACCGCCCGTAGCGTTTGGTGAAATGCGAGACGCGGAGCTCCTGCTGCAGAGTGAGCAATTCTGCCACGGGCTGTTAGACTGAGGACTCGCGCGCCCGTAGCTCAGCTGGATAGAGCGTCGGCCTCCGGAGCCGAAGGCCACAGGTTCGAATCCTGTCGGGCGCGCCAAAGCCTAAAGGCTTTGGCTGCTCCCGACCGTTTCTAGCTCACGCCGCGGCTCGCATGCTCGCCGCAAGCGGGTTCGAATCCTGTCGGGCGCGCCACATCTTTGATGGTCTATTCCGGAGACACTCACCGGATGTCGGCGCTCCCCCGTGTCGAACACGACCGTCGGGCAGAGTATGCGACGAATCGTTCGCTGCATGCTGCTTCATGACTTCCCTCCAAACAACGACTGAGTTGAAAGTGGCGAGATGTTCGGTGCCGTTAGCGGCGCCAACGCATCTCGCGGTGGAGAGTCGTCGTCCAGAGCTGCGCTCAGGAGACGCTGTTTTCGAATTGCGAGACATGTGATCAGGCTCGTGCCGCCGCACGTTTCGCGAGTCTCGCTGATCATCGCCAAGTCGCACGAGAGCGGGCCGTCATTCAAGACCTCGCTGTTCGAATTTTGGTGAATCGCGCGCGTCGGCGCTCGAGTGCCTGACGCCGTGGAGCACGCCGCCAAGCCATACGGAGGGGAACGCCGTGAGCGCGAGTGCGATGGGGTACCAGTCGGGACCTAGATCGGCGACAGTGATTGCGGTGATTGCGCCTGCCGAACCTGCGACGAAGCCGACAATTCCAACCACGATGACGTGACGTATTGGTGCATGAGGCGCCAAGCTCGCGGTGATATAGCCGCCAAGAATCGTGTAGACGATCCGGTAAGAGAGTGCCAACACATTCAAGCTCGGATCGTGCATGGGTTTGCCCCATGGCGGATAAATCTCCAGCACGTGCAAGACCTGATCGGTGCCGAGCGACAACACGGCGACGGAAATGAAGCCCACGAACACGGCCAGCGTGCTTCTCAGGATCCTCATTTGATGCTCCTTTCGATGTCGCACCCTGATGTTGGGCACGTTCATAAGTAAGTCGGAGCACAGGACGCTTCTCGACATGGTGTCGAGGGAGCAACCCAGAATGGTTCAGGTGGTCGGAGGGCAACGAGCACCAGCGAGCGAGTCACTCAGCCGCGCCGCATGCAGGAGGAGATAGTTCTGTTCTGGCGTGCTGATGGTTCGTTGCGCAGCCCGGCGGTAGTAGCGGATCGCCTCCGCGTGCTGGCCGGCCCGCTCGAGCAGGTGTGCGCGCGCCGCGTCGAGTCGATGGTGTGTCGAGATGCGTGGATCGACCGCGAGCTCGTCGAGCGCCACCAGACCGGCAGTCGGGCCTTCGACCATCGCGAGGGCAATAGCCTGGCTGAGCCGCACCATCGGACTGTCGTTGAATCGAAGCAGTAATTCGTACAGGCTGAGGATCTCCACCCAGTCCGTTGCCTCGCTGTTCTCGGCCTGGTCGTGGAGCGCGGCAATCGCGGCTTGGATCTGGTACGGGCCGGTGGTTCCTCGCGAGAGTGCCCGCTGCAGGATCCGTTCGCCTTCTAGGATGCGAGTTCGGTCCCAATTCGATCGAACCTGTTGATCGAGCGGAATCAACTCGCCGTTCGGACCAGTGCGCGCCGCTCGCCGGGCGTCGGTCAACAGCATCAACGCGAGCAGGCCTCCCACTTCCGGGTCGTCGGGCAGCAACCGTACGAGCAGACGAGCCACGCGGATGGCTTCGGCCGACACGTCGACGCGGTACAGCTGGTCGCCACCGCTCGCTGTATATCCCTCGCTGAAAATGAGATACAGCACCTTGAGGACGACCGGGAGGCGGGCGGCCCGATCAGCAGGCGTAAGTTCTGGGAAGGCCGCGCCCGCCGACTTGATGGTCAGTTTCGCCCTCGTCAGGCGTTGTGCCATTGTTGCTTCCGGGACCAGGAAGGCTCGTGCGATCTCGCCCGTTGTCAGGCCGCCCACCACTCGCAGCGTCAGAGCGACCTGGGACGCCGCCGACAAGGCTGGATGACAGCACATGAAGTAGAGGTCGAGCGTTTCATCCCGTTCGTTGACGCCAGCGGCATCGGCGGCAAGCGCGATCTGTTCGTCGGCCGGAATCAGGCTCACCACCAACTGCTCCCGCAGTCTCCGGGCGGTGTCGGAGCGGATCTGGTCCGTGAGTCGGCGTGTCGCCACCGTGATGAGCCACCCTTTCGGGTTGTCGGGGACACCCTGTGTCGGCCACTGCATCGCCGCCGCGATGAGCGCTTCCTGGACGGCGTCCTCGCATCCACCGAAATCGCGGTAGCGGCGGAGCAGGGCGCCCAAAACCTTCGGCGCCAGATCGCGCAGGCGGTCCTGAGCGCTGTTGTCCAGACGAGGGATCACGCGTCAGGCGTCCAGTCGGTCGGCGGGCCGGTCATCACCTGCCGGACCTCGATCGCGAGGTTCAGCGGCCTTCCACCAGGTCCGGGAGCCGCCGAGGCCTCGGCCGCGATCGCGTAGGCCCGCTCCGGTGATTCGACGTCCACAATCCAGTAGCCCGCCAGGAACTCCTTGGTCTCGGGGAAGACACCATCGGTGATCGGCGCTCCGCTGGCGTCGGCTCGCACACGCTTGGCTTGGTCTGGCCCGCTCAGGCCCTCGGCAGCGACCAACTCGCCCGCAGCCGAGAGCTTCTTGGCGAATTTCATCATGAAGGCAATGTGTGCCTTGATGTCCTGTGCGGGCCAGCTGGCAATTTGGTAGGGCCCCCCGGCGGGCGTGTTCATCATCAGTATGTATTTCATCGATATGTCTCCTTCGAGTCGCCGGCGCTACGCCGCGGCATGGACGCGCCGCAGAGCGGCGAGGTCGATCTTCTGCATGCCCATCAGGGCCTGGGCGACACGTCCCGACGCCTTCGGGTCCGGATCGCTCATCAGATCGATGAGAGCAGTGGGGATGATCTGCCACGACAGGCCGTACCGGTCCTCGAGCCACCCGCACGCGGTGGGCTTGCCGCCGCCGGCCAGAAGCCTGACCCACAACTCGTCCACTTCGGCCTGGGACTCGCACGAGACGAGGAGCGAAATCGCCGGAGTGAACGTGAACTGCGGCCCCCCGTTCAGGGCGATGAACCCTTGGCCAGCCAGTTCGAAGGCGATGTTCATGACGGTGCCCTGCGGGCCGGGGCCGCCTTCGCCCCACCGGGCGACGTCCGTCACGCGCGAATCCGGAAAGACGGACCTGTAGAACTCGACGGCCTCTTCAGCGTTGCCGTTGAACCAGAGGTAGGTGGTGATCTTCTGCGTACTGGGCATGCTCGGCTCCTTGGATGTGTTCTCAGACGGGGCGTTCATGGTGTAGTCGGAGCCTACCGCGCGGACTCTACATGCCTGGCGTATTGCTCCATCCCATCGAGAGTGGCCCTGGTGCTGCGGTTGTGCCATAAAGCAGGGCCGGTGAAATGGTGCTCGCTCAATTCGCACGCGACGGTCGCCACTAACCATATCGGGTGAACCGATCCGCGTTTGTGCACAATCACACGGAGAGATGTGTGGCACCACGCTCGAGTCGCGTCGCGCAAACACGCCATCGCATCATTTATCACCTCACGAGTGGCCCAGGCACGGTTGTGGATGCGACCGCGCCAGCCGCACCGGCCTATCAGCGATTGCCCGCCGGCTGATTGGTGACATAGCTGGTTCTCGTTCGCGGCACGCCTTGCACGGGAGGAAGCAAGCTAACGGAGATGCGACGCAGCGCCTGCTTGGGTCTCGCCGGAGGAGCGACGTACGCCAGCGTGTATTGGTTGACAAGCTCGCGCGCAATGGTGTCGTAGATAGCTGCCAGCTCCCCCGCTTTAATCGGAAAGAACGCCCTGCCGCCGGTGTCCAGTGTCAGCGCGCGCATTTCCCACGCTGCGCGCGCCACGTGCACGTCTCGGGCGATCGCTTGTGACAACTGTCCGTCGTTCAACATAATCGTGTAAATCGTCACGTCGAGGGCGCGAGCCAGCTCGCTCACATCTTCGAAGCGAACATGACTTGCGTTGTTGAGGCCGTCGGAGAAGACGACGAGCGCCTGGCGTCGAATTTCAGGACGCTGTCGACGCTCGCGGGCGAACTCTTGCAGCGACATGTACAGTCCGTCATACAAAGCCGTGCTGCCGTCGGTCGACAGACTGTTGATTGACCTAACGACATGCGACAGGTCCGCATCCAAGCCGGCACGAATCTGAATCCGCTGTTTCACGTCCACGACAAGTCCTCGATCACCGTCTCGAAGTTTGCCGAGCAAGGCGCAGGCACCTCTCTTCACGACGGGGTGGACGGCGTGCATGCTGCTGCTCGTGTCGATCACCAGTGCCACATCGAGCGGCACTTTCTCGCTTCCGAACAACGATACTTGCTGTTGAACGCCATCCTCGTAGACGGCGAAGTTGTCAGGGGTGAGGCCCGTGATCTCCCGCCCGCGCGCGTCGGTGACGGTGACGGTGAGGCCCACCATGTCGACGCTGCTTCTGAACACCTGCGCGTGTGCAACGTGTGCTCCAGCAGCGAAAAACGAACAGAGCAACGTGACCGCGCGCATCATCGTAGGAACTCGCATGTCTACCCTCCGCCTGGAACGTGCCCGGCGTCTGACGGCACGCCGACAGGTGCCGTGTTTCAAGGGTCATTCCAACTTCTTGTCGCGAATGAATAGAGCTACGCGATCAATTCATCGCGCGGCGTTCGTTCGGCCTGCGTGTTGATACGCACACTGCGCCGATTCGCGCACTAAGGCGATTAGATGTTCTGACGGCAATGGAGGGCCGGCTGAAGTGGTACGCGGCGTGTGCCGGCCCTCCTGCGGGTTGGTGGTTACCGATTCTTCTTCTACAGTCTGGAGAATCAGGAACCGCCGCACATTCATGTCGCGCATGCTGGCAGGTACGCGAAGTACTGGCTCGATCCGGTGGCGCTGGCATCGAACCGTGGTTTTCAACCGTGGTTTTCGCAGTCACGAGCTGACGACTCCGACAGCTCGTCGCGCAGCATCGGGAATTCTTCTTGGAGAAGTGGAATGCCTGTTTCAGTGGAAACAAGTGAGGCGTTGGCGGTCGACGTTTCGTGTTCCGACGATGAGTTGACCGTTGTGCTCGACGACGGGCGCTCCGTCTCGGTGCCGCTGGAATGGTTCCCTCGTCTCGCGGCGGCCACTCCGCGGCAGCGAAAAGCGTGGGAGCCGATCGGCGGCGGCATCGGCATCCACTGGGACGCCATAGACGAGGACATCTCTGTCGCAAGCCTCCTCCAACCGGAGCGGTTCATGCGGTTGGCGGAGAGTGCGTTGGCGTCGCCGCCCAGTCGGACTCCGCGTAAGGCACCGGCTCGCAAGTCCACTCGCGCGCGTCGTGACGCTAAGCGACTGACAAATGACTGACAATCGGTAGCGGCTGGGGGACCCCTTGAACGGTCACAGGCCACCGCGTACGGCCCTGCCTTATGTGCTCGTCTTCTGTGTCACCCTGCTGACTGTCGGAAACGTACTGCCCGTCGGCTCTAGTTCTCCCCCATGGACAGGCCGTCTCAAGGTTGGCGATCGCGTCTTCGAGGATGACGCAGGCGAGCCGGTGTTGCCGCTGTGCGCGCACTTCGCAGAGGCGTTCAGTGCATGGGTTCGGCGGCCAGCCGCGGTCGAGGAGCAGCTTCGAACGATCAAAGCCGCAGACTACGACTGTATCCGCTTCTGGGACAATCTCGGCGAATACTCGGACGCGTGGCGCGGCAAGGAGATTAGCCCATTCGCCTGGACTAATGCAGACGGCGTTCGCATCCGTCCTACGGCCGAGTACTACGACAAACTCGAACGCTTCCTCCAGCGGGTCGATCAGATTGGTCTCAGGGTGCACCACAGTCGCGGCGATCTCGGGCGGGGCAGACCCGCAATTCCACTGGAGCATGTCGTGCAGCACTCGACGCGCGTCGGGGCTATCTACGACAAAATTGGCTGGCACGTTCTCGCGATGTACGAAGCCAACAACGAAGATTTTCAGAATGGCAATTTCGGGCCATCAGGACTCCTCCGGATCGTCGAGCCACTGAAGATGCGTCACGCGATTGTCGCGTCGTCTTGCCCAAAAACATGCAGCGAACAACCAGCGGATGTGCTCGCGTACTCGCAAAACTTCTCGGTGCGCTATTACCACGGTCAGCGTCACGGCGACGCCGTGGACCGGCTCGCGCGAAAATTCGCGACTGGATATCAGTCGCCTGAAGGCGCGCCTTATCTCGGTTGGGATGGTGAGCCCATCGGACCGAACGTCAACGCTGGTCCTGGCGTTACGGTGAATAGTACCGAGGACGTCGAAGAGCTTGTGCTGCTACATGCAATGACCTTCGTTGGTGGCCGTTCAGCATCAACTTACATGTCGCAGTATGGAGTCTTTTGGAACGGTCCGATTCACCAACAACCGGGGTTTGTTGCGACGCCGCGCATTCGCGCTGCCCTGCGTCAATTCGCGCCAGACATCATGCGCTGGCGTCTCTATCACGGCGGCAGGCGCGAAGCAGCATTCCGGTCACCCAACGGTTACATGGGCGATGCCGGCGTGACACACGGTCCGGCGCGGATGGATCAGGCTGTCAGTCACGATCGTCGCCGCGTGGTCGCGCTAATGTATGGTGGGCGCCCTCCGAAGCGATTTCGCAACGATCTCGGATGCCGCTCGACGGTGACCGCCGTGCATGCCGACAATGGCGAGCAGCTCCGGGCAATTGAGTTCGAGCTCGAGCGCGGTGAGATCAAACAACTCGAATATCGTATCGGCAGACTTTTGCTCGGCCGCTGTAATAATTAACGGAACGGCTCAGCCGAGCATTACCGAACATTAACCGGCGCGGAGTGCTTCAACGCAGTCGTGTGCTGCCCTTAACCACTAAAAGTCTGCAGGGTCACTTCGCTGGATTTAGGCACGGATCCATTGACCGCCGCGTACAATCGGGAGCTGCAACACGCGATCTCAGGTGATGCTTCAAAGCAAGCAGTCCCTCACAGCACCCGTTTCGCCACATTCACTCGCATTTTCACGGCGTTGACACTCGGACGACCGCGGCCGACGATTCGTCGAACCCTTAGCCGATCGACTCTTCGGCGGCCAACCGGGATCTCCGGGGCTATGTGATCGCCTCCGTGCGAGTCCCAAACAGTCCTGTGCTGTGGCAGCTGTGCGGCTTCATGTTCCGCGATGAGTTCCTGTTCCCTGCGGCTGATCATGACCCGACCTACAAGGCCATGGTTGCAAGGCGATGACTTCGATACTCCGTGAGGTCGAGGAAGAGTGTAATCTACCCAGTCGCACGCTGGGTGCGATTGACCGACCAGGACCAAGCGAGATGCCGTCTAACAGGCGCTGCACCCGCCGCCGCGCGGCGCTCACGCGCCACGCGGTGCCCTCGCTCGCTACGCTCGCTCGGCGCGGGTGAGCGCCAATGCGTGACGCTGACGGCCAACTTCACGAAAGAATGGACTCGAACTTCCACTTCGGGCCGGCGCGGAGCGGCGAGCGGACAGCGTACGGGGCGCGGGCGCCTGACGCTTCGGCGACCAGTATTTGCGAATGGGCGGACTTCATGCGGGCTCAAGGTGTCACGCGAGTGTGTTGTCTCCTCGACGCAGGACAGTTGGCCGGCTTTCCAGTCAATCTTGAGGCCGAGTACAAGAGGCTGTTCGGCGCAACCTGCGTGCTGATGGAACCCATCGCTGACCACCATCTGTGCTCACGGCAGGCGCTCAGAGGAAATGTTTTGCCGTTCCTGAGGACCGCCGACACCGGCGGCAAACGCGCGGTGATCCATTGCTGGGGCGGCAATGGCCGAACAGGTCACGTGCTCGCAGCCTGGCTCGTGGCTGCACGAGGTCTGTCCCCGATGGAGGCAATCGAGGCGGTGGAAGCAACCGGACGACTACCGCGGGAGGCTGTTCTTGCAGGCAACGCAACCCTCGACGAATTGATCGAGCTGCTAGCGAGTTGCGAACCTGACCGCGCAGCCTAACCCACGATCCGCGGTTCGGAAACTGGAGTCAAGGTCGTTGCGTCCCGATCCATATGTTGCGCGATGGCAGAACAAAG
>DASPWV010000778.1:0-4112 GCA_035637635.1 Vicinamibacterales bacterium
TGCCGGCGATGACGAGACTCGCGGCGAACGGAAGAGCGAGGAAACTGAGAACTGCTGCGTCGATCGCCATGGGTCTCAGTTGCCTCCCGAAACGCCCGTCTGTTTCAGCGCGTTCGTCAGCAGATTCGTGTCGTAGTCGAACAACTTGATGTAGTCGGTCACCGTCTTCTCGCCGCCAACCGACGGTGGCAGTACGATCACTTTTGCACCGGTTTGAGCGGCAATGGAATTCGGCGTCTTCTGATCGAAATACGGCTCCATCAAGATGATTCGGACCTGTTGACGCTTCATCTCCTGAATGAGGTCGAGCGTGTGGCTTGGCGACGGAGGAATCCCAGGGCGCGGCTCAACGTAGCCGATCACATCCAGTCCGAACCGCTCCGCAAAGTTTGGATACGAGCGGTGATACGTCACGACCTTCAAGCCTTTGAACGGCGCCATGACGCTCAACCATCGCTTTTCCGCTTCGCCGATGCGGCTGGTGAACTCGGTGGCTCGCTGATCGAAAAACGCCTTGTCGTTGGGTCTCAATTCTCCAAACTTCCGAGCAATCGATCGCGCAATGATCTTGCCATTTTCGGGATCGAGCCAGTAATGCGGGTTGCCTTGCGGATGCACATCGCCCATGGCGCGGGTGATTTGCCCTTGCGGAATGTCGAGGATGCGCGCTTCCATCGACGCGTCGAGATAACCCTGAGCGCCAGGCTGGATGTTCGCGTTGCGGCTTTGCTGTACCAGAGGCGGCAACCACCCTATTTCGAGCTCCTTGCCCACCGCAATGAGCAGGTCCGCCCGCTGCAATTTGAGAATGAAGCTTGGCTTGGGTTCCACGAAATGTGGATCTTGATAACCCCGCGCGAGCGCTTCGACGGTGATGCGATCACCACCCACCTCGCGCGCGATGGCGGCGAGGTCCTCAGTTGTCGTGACGACATTCAGTTTGTTCTGTGCGTGTGCGCCCGTGGCGACGAGCAGCACTGCACCAAGCACGCCGACGACGAGTTTCATTTTCATAAGAACCTCAGAATGGATGTGCGCCGTGTGCGCCGATGGCAAACAGGAACTGAAACAGGAATTCGTTTGCTGTCGGACCATCCGCATACCTCGTACGACGATACTGCCCCCGAACTTGGCTGAACTCGCTTGGCCAATAGGTGAGGAGCAGCGACTGCCCAGTGTCGAAAATCGACGCGTCCCGCGCGCGATCGGATCGATCGTAGCGAGCGCCTGCGAACCAACGGCGACCGAATTGGTAGTCCCCGGACAAATAGAATCCGATCGCTTTCTGTAAGGCGTCGGGTTGCTCGCGGCGGCTCCAGAACACCTCGGTTCTGCCGACAAAAGACCGGTAAATCGCCCGCTGGAGCGGCTTCCAGCGGAAGGTCGCATCGATTCCGTACAACTGGGTCTTGAACCGCGCGTCGTCGTCGTCGAGACCGGCATCGTTGTGCCCACGCGCATATGACACGCCGAAATCAAGGTTGCTCGATTCCGTGATGTCCTGATATGCACGCAAATGGCCAACGTAGCTCAAGTTGCCGCGTTTGCCCGAGTGAAACACATCCTGCGCGTCGCCGCGGAACACTTGCCCGGTTGCTTCGAGGAACAGGCCTGGTACTGGAATCAAGCGCGCGACCGAGATGCCGGCATCCGTCAGGCCTTCTTCGCCTCCGGCCAGATTCTCTGTGGCGAGCGGACGGTCGGTCCAGGGCAGCACGTGCGTGTGCAGAGTGTTCACTTTACCGAACGCGGAACGCATCTTCCCGACTCTGGCGAGAACGCCGCCCGGCAGCGTCGGAAATGAAATGAAGCCTTCTTCGAGATCCACGCCTTCTTCGCCGAACGCCAGGAAGAAGTCGGCGCGGGCGTACGGATCCACGATCGCCTGAAGCGAGAGCTCAGACTCGGGTATCGCCAACGGAGGCTGCGGGTTTACCTCGTTTTTGCCAGCCGCGCCCAGGAAGTTGCCGATGACGGCCGCATCGGGGTTGAAGACCTTCGATGCGGCGGAGGCGGCGCCATATACGGGAAGCGCACCCGTCGGACCGCCAGCGCCTGCCGCGCCGGCGGGAACTTCAACGGCCGGCTGCGTCGGCGCTGGTGCGGCGGGCACTTGCTGAACCTGTTGACCCGGAACGGACGCAAGCTTCGCCTCGAGCGCTGCCAGCCGCTGGTCGTACTGTTCTTTCAACGCATCGAATTCTTTACGCAGCTGGTCGATATCCTGACGAAGCTGCGCCGGATCTGTCGCGGCCTGCGCGAACGCGACAGAGGGTGAAACGATGACGATGACGAAGATAAACGGAATGAAGAAACGAAGCGCACGCATCTTGTCCTCCGCGGGGAACGTCCAGTCCCTCTTCCGAAGTTCAAAGTTCGCGGTCCCGAGCGTCGAACTCGGAACTGCGAACCCCGAACCGCCGAACCTCGAACTTCGCTGGTGACCCCGACGGAGGCGATGCACCTACGCCGGGGCGTCAGAAGTTAATCGAATACACCACTTTGAAGTTACGGCCCATCTCCGGAAGGATGTCCTTCAGGTAATTGAGATGGTTGAAATACAGCTCGTTCGTCGCGTTGTCGAGCCGGAGAGTGATTGTGTTGTTCACGCCTGCGGCCGCAAACGAGTACGAGGCGAACAGCTTCAACAGCGTGTACCCTTCCGTGGGCGATTCCGCACCGAACACCCGATTTTGATCTCCGACGTGGCTCATGTTTCCGCCGATCTGAAACGCGTTCCTGTGATATCTCAATCCGCCAAGCACGCGGAATGGCGGAATACGCGGCAGCGGCTCGCCGGAATCCTGCAGCTCGCCGCGAACGAAGTCGCTCGTCAGCTCTGCGATGAGTGAAGGAAGCACTTCGATGTCGGCGTGCGCTTCGACGCCCTGCAGGACGCTGTCGGCCGCGATGTATTCGATCACCGGAAAATCTTCCGAGTCGATCGGGCCGGCCGCACCGAAGCGCGTGTTGAACTCAGCCGTGCGCCGCAGCACTTCCGCGCTCGTGAGCGGATTGCGGAAGATGAAGTCGTTGATGCTGTTCCTGAAGAACGTCACCTCGCCCTGCACCCGCGGCGCTCGCGCGCGTAGCGATACGTCGAAGCCGAGCGCGCGCTCTGCACCGAGATCGGGGTTGCCAATCTCGAACGCGAAGTTGCCGGCGTGAACGCCGTAGTAATAGAGCTCCTCGAGCGCGGGATTTCTCGCCGCGCGCGCGAGACTGAGCGCGATTACGAAGCGATCGTTGGCTGCGGCGGGCCGAAGCAGGAGACCGACCGATCCCGAGAATTCGTTGAACGTCCGCTCCGGCAAGCCGCCTTCAGGCGAGAACTTCGTGTGATCGCCGCGCGCGCCGAACTGCACGGTCGTATGCGGCCACACGAGCTCTTCGTACAGAAAAATGGCTCCGCCGCGCTGGCCGGTCGGAGGCGCAAGAGCTTCCTCGCCTTCGGCACTGAAATCGCGATTCAGGAACGAGGCGCCGATCGAACCTGCCAGTCTGCCCACTTGTTTGTGCGACAGCAGGAGCTCGGCTTCTTCCGTGTCGTTGTCGAAATGCGTAACGACTTCTTCGCCGTCCAGCTCGTCGTGGTTATAGCGTTTGATGCCGAGCGTCGCGCGGAACGAACTGATCCCCCCGTCGAGTCCCGAGCCACCGGCGCGGATCGTGAACGCGTGACGCTGCGGTGTCAGTCGCGTCTCGCCTTCTTCAACCAGGGGAATCCCGTACTTCGAGTCGTCGAACGCATAGCTGGCGCCGACGTAGCTCTTTTCCATCGTCCGTGAGACACCGATGTTGACCCCGTCCTGGCGCATCTGCGAATTCTCAATCTCCCCATCTGCGGTCCTGTAATTGCCCGCATGGCGTCCATTGGCGCCAATACTGAGGGCCATGCTTCCATTACCGACGCGGACCTCCGCGGCGCCGGCAGCCTCGCGCGCGTTCGATCCAAGGTCGAGCGTGAATTGGCCCTTGGCGCCGTTAACGCGCTGAGACGGAATCTGATCCGTGAGCACGTTGACGAGACCGCCAATCGCATTCGACCCGTACAGAAGCGTGGCGGGTCCGCGGACCACCTCGATCCGTTGCGATGACGCCGGATTGATGAC
>DASPWV010000779.1:0-3095 GCA_035637635.1 Vicinamibacterales bacterium
CTATTTGTTTGGAGCGGCAATGGGCCCTCGCCCCGTCTCGTGGCGCTTCACGGCGTCGCCGCAGTACAGCGCACCAACCGCTGTGACGGAGCGTTTCAGCGAGGACCGATGGGAGTTTGTCGGATATCCGGCGCGCGACGAGGCGTTCCAGATACAAGAGATTGGAAAGGCGGAAACCAATTTGTCGAAGGGCGGCGAGTTGAGCCTGAAACTCGACACGCGGCGCAACGCCGGTCGGCCTTATCTCTACACACTTGAAGGCGATGTCGAAGACGTTTCGAGACAGCACATCGCGAACCGGGCCACAGTGGTCGTCCATCCGGCGCCTTGGTACATCGGCGTCCGCCGCCCGCCGTACTTTCTCTCGCAGCGCGACGGACTCAAGACGGAGATTGTCGCCGTCGGCATCAACGGCACGACAACCGCTGACGTGCCGGTGGTTGTCTCGCTTGCGCAAGTGCAGTGGAACAGCGTGCGGCGAGCCGAAGGCAACGGTTTCTACACATGGGAAACCGAGCGACGCGAAGTCCCTGCAGGGGAATGGAAGATCACGACGGCGAGCAGTCCGGTGCCGCTCGAGATTCCCATTCCCTCCGGTGGCTTTTTCATTCTGACTGCGCGAGCAGAAACGGGTGACGGCCGCTCGTCCATAACGGAGACATCGTTCTACGCGTTGGGAGACGGATACACGGCGTGGGCGCGATACGACCACAACCGTATCAATCTCGTTCCTGAGCGCCGTACGTATAAACCCGGCGACACTGCGCGCGTGATGATTCAGTCGCCCTGGGAGCAGGCAACTGCGCTTGTCACGACCGAACGCGAAGGCATCAGGACGCATCGGGAATTCCAACTGATCTCGACTCAGCAGTCGATAAATATCCCGATCGGAGAGGAAGACATTCCAAACGTCTTCGTCTCGGTGCTCCTCGTAAAGGGCCGGACGCAGGCGCCGCTTACCGACGAAGCGGCGACATCGCCCGATGTGGATGCGAGCGATCCGGGCAAGCCCGCGTTCCGGCTCGGATACGTGGAGCTCAAGGTCGAAGACGCGACCAAACGGCTGACCGTGAACGTCTCAGCAAATCGAGAGGAGTATCGGCCGGCGACAAACGCGAACGTTCGCGTGAACGTGAAGGATCAACAGGGGCGCGGTGTGCGGGCGGATGTTGTTCTGTGGGCCGTCGATTACGGCGTGATTTCGCTCACAAATTATCGCGCGCCGGACGTCGTGTCATCCGTGTACGTGCGAAAAGATCTGCAAGTCTTCAACGCCGACAATCGGGAACGGATCATTTCGCGGCGCGTGCTGACTCCCAAGGGATCGACCGACGGCGGCGGAGGCGGCGATGACGCCGGCGCCGGCACGCTACGGAAAGACTTCCGCGTGCTCGCCTTTTGGATCGGCTCGGTCGCGACTGATGCAGATGGCAACGCCGCCGTCGACGTGAAGCTGCCCGAATCGCTCACAACCTACCGCATCATGGCCGTCGCGGCGGATCGCGTTTCACGGTTTGGATCGGACGATGCGGATGTGCGCACGAACAAGCCGGTGACGCTCAAGCCGGCGTTTCCGAGGTTTCTCGCGGTCGGAGACACCGCGCATTTTGGCGCCGTGATTACCAATCAATTGCCGACGGACGGAACCGCGATTGTCACCGTGAGAACGACGGACACCTCGCTGCTGCAGATGACGGGCGTGCTCGAGCAGCGCGTGCCCGTAACGGCGGGCGGTTCAGTGGAAGTGCGATTCGACGGCGCCGCGAAGGGCATCGGCCGCGCCCGCGTGCAGATCACCGCCGCCATTGGCGACGAGAAGGACGCGTTCGAAGACGTGATTCCGATTGAGGTGCTCGCCTCGGGCGAGACTGTCGCGTCGTATGGCGAAGCGATAGACGCCGCGCCAACGGCGACGGAAACGTTGGCGCTGCCGGCGGGCGTTGTGCCGGGGTTCGGCGGACTTCACCTGGAGGTGGCGTCGACGGCGCTCGTCGGTCTCGGCGACGGCGCGCGGTATCTGGTCGAGTATCCGTACGGATGCGCAGAGCAGAAGGGCTCGCGCGCACTGGCGCTGGTGCTAGCGGCAGATCTGGGCGATGCGTTCACTCTTCCCGGGATGAACATACAGAGCATGCGCGCGTCGGTGCAGCAGACAGTGAAGGAGCTGGAGCAGTTCCAGTGCCCCGATGGTGGATTCGCATACTGGCCCGGCGATTGCCGGTCGACCTCGCCGTATTTGACTGCCTATCTGTTGCATGTCTTCCAGATCGCCGCAGATATGAAATACGACGTCAATCGCGGCATGCGCGACCGCGCGGCCGATTATCTCGATCGCGAGCTCGCGAGCGCGCCGCCGGTGAACGAAGGCTGGTGGCCCGCGTACACAGCGTGGAAGGCGTTTGCCGCGAAAGTGCTGGCCGAGATGGGACGCAATGAGGACTCTGTGATCACGCGGCTCTACGGCTATCGCGATCGCATGCCGGTTTTTGGACTGGCGTACCTGCATGACGCGCTGCTCGCGAAAGGAGAAGCCAGCGGACCGCGCGTTGAAGATCTTCGCCGTCGAATGCAAAATGCGATTCTGCCGGAGGCCGGGAGCGCGCACGTCGAGGAGCTCAACGATCCGTACCTCCTCTGGTTCTGGAACTCGAATGTCCGCTCCACGGCAATCGTGCTCAACTCGCTCGTCAAAGGCGGCGTGCCGGATGCGCCGTTCAGGCCAATTGTCCGGTGGATGATGGCCGCACGGAAGAACGGCCGTTGGGGCAACACGCAGGAAAACGCGCACGCGATGGAAGCGCTCATCGCGTATTACAGGAAGTACGAACCGGTTGCGCCGAATTTCAGCGCCATCGTGCGGCTTGGCGAGGAGGAGCTGGCGCGCGAACGCTTTGAGGGCCGATCCACCGAATCGCGGGCGACGGACGTGCCGCTCGCGCAGCTTCTGAAATCGACCCCGGCCAATACGAAGCGTCCGTTGACCTTTACGCGTGAAGGGACCGGCACGTTGTTCTACACCGCGCGCCTGCAGTACGCCGCTGACGCGCTCTTCCAGGACGGCCTGGATGCCGGCTTCAGAATCGAGCGGCGCTATG
>DASPWV010000780.1:0-7448 GCA_035637635.1 Vicinamibacterales bacterium
GACGCCGCGCAACATGCTGGACAAGACGGCGGTCGCCGACTGGGCCGCGAAAGCCAGGTCGCATCCCGGCGGATTCACGTGCCACAAGTTCGGATTTCCAAACAGCGACCCCGCAACCGACAACGCTCGTGACGTCTCCAATCGCGTGCTGACGACCACAGAGCTCATTGCCGTGCAGAAGGGGTTTGAGAACTGCCGCGATGCCATCGGCTGGGATCACGACCTGATGGTGCACTGTCATTGGGAGTACGACCTGCGCACCGCGATCCAAATTGCCGACGCGGTGGAACCCGTCAAGCCCGTATGGCTCGAGGATCCGCTGCCCGTCGATTACTCAGACTCGTGGAAGCGTTTGTGCGCGGCGTCGAAGGTGCCGATTTGCATGGGCGAGAACCTCACGCGCCGCGAAGGATTCAAGGACTTCATCGTCAATCAGGGCTGCGACATTCTGCATCCCGACTTGCGAAATTCCGGTGGCTTTCTCGAGACCAAGCGCATCGCCGACATGGCGCACGTGTTTGGGTTGCCGATGGCCAATCACAACACGGGCAGCCAGGTCTGCACCTACGCCTCCGCACAATGGGCCTCGTCGATCCGCGATTACATCTCGCTCGAAACGATCACCGGTGAAGGCGGCTGGATGGATCAGGTGCTGCTCCTCGAGGGACCCTACATCAAGGACGGTTTCATCCAGGTAACGGAGAAGCCTGGCCTCGGCATCGAGTTGAATCCCGACATCGTCCGCGCGCATCTGGCTCCGGGCGAATCGTGGTGGTCGTGATGGCCGGCAGACTGGAGTTCGACGTCCGGTTCCGAGCGGGAGCGCGCAAGGCGCGAGAGCGCGGCCCCGAGGCCCCGTTCCGCATTGTGATCTGTGGGGACTTCAGCGGTCGCGCCGCGCGTGGCGTCGTCGAAGCCGGCGATTCGCTCGCCATGCGACCTTTCTCGCCGCCGATCGATGTCGACAACTTCGACCGGGCCATGCGTCGCCTCGGTGCGCGCCTTCCGATCTTCGTCAGCGAGCAGTCGACCACGACCGCGGAGCTCGCGATCGAATCGCTCGACGATTTTCATCCCGATAAACTTTGCAGCAGGATTGCCAGCCTGCAGCTGCTGTGCGAACTGCGGCGCCGTTTGATCGATCCGCGGACAGCGCCTGATGCGATTCGCGCGCTGACTCGCGACGGGACGCGCGCAGGCAACCCCGAACCGTCACCGGCACCCTCGGCGCCGACCGAAGATGACGCGTCGATGCTCACGCGGCTGCTCGGATCTCCCGCGAGGTCCGCGCCGGCTGTCGCGCCGCTGTCGAGCCCGGTCGCCGGAGTGGACGAGATCCTGCGACGCGCCGTTGCGGGTCACGTCTCGCCCGCGCCTGATCCTCGCCAAGAGAACTTCGTCGCTTCGGTGGATCAGGCGCTCGGCGCGTCTGTGCGGCGTCTCCTGCACGACCCTTCTTTTCAGCAACTCGAAGCCGGCTGGCGATCGCTTCATTGGCTCGTCACGAACCTGGGCGCCGACGAAGAGCTGCAGATCGTCGTCCTGGACGTATCGAAACAGGAGCTCGCAGAAGATTTGCTGAAAGCGAATAGCCTGGACGAATCTGCGACCTCTCGCCGGCTCACGGATGCGCCGCCGTGGTCCCTCCTCGTCGGCGATTACAGCTTCGGACCCGAAGAGGAAGACGTCACGCTGCTCGCCGCGCTTGCAGCGCTGGGCAAGGCCGCTGGAGCGCCGTTCATGGGGGCCGCCAACGCCGACCTGGTTGGCTGTCGCGTTCCTCGAGACTGCTCGAGCGTATCGTCGTGGACATCTGTCGACGCGCCACGGACCACTCTCTTTCGCACACTCCGCCGCTCTGGATCCGCCTCGTTTGCGGGCCTCACCTGGCCGCGGTGGTTGTCGAGATCGCCGTACGGAGCCAAACGGGATCCCGTGGAGTCGTTCGCGTTCGAGGAGCTCGACGGGTCACCCGTTCACTCTTCGCTCCTCTGGGGCAATGGCGCCTTTTTGGCCGCAGCGTTCATGGCCGCGGCGGCCCGCGACGACGATGAGGGAGTCGACCTGGAGGGATCGTTTGAGGTGGGCGATCTGCCGCTCTATGTTTACGACGAGGATGGCGAGTCGAAGATGCAACCCTGCGCCGAGTGCTGGCTCACCGACGAGGCGATCCAGGCGACGCTGGAGCGCGGCATCATGCCAATCTGGAGCCTGCGGGGGCGAAACACCGTGAGGCTCGTGCGCTTGCAGTCGATTGCGGACCCCCCGTCTCGCCTCGCCGGATCCCATTAAAGAACGCCCTCGCGAACGTGGAATAGAACTGCTATGAGCTTCGCCGCAGATCTTCGCTTTGCGCTTCGCTCGCTGCTGAAAGCCAAAGGGCTCACAATCACGGTGGTCGTCACGCTTGCCCTGGGCATCGGCGCCAATGCCGCAATCTTCACCGTCGTTCGAGGGGTGCTGCTGGCGCCGCTCGTCAACCGCGATGAGAATCGGCTGATTTACATCCGGCAAAGCGCGCCGGGTATCCACGCAGAGAACGCCGCTTTCTCAGTGCCCGAGATTCAGGATCTGCGGGCGCGCACGAAGACGCTCGAAGCCATCGGAGACTTTTCCACCATCGAGTTCACGATGGTGGTGGGCCTTGGCGAGCCGCGCGTCGTTCGGGCGGGCGTGGTCGGCGGCTCGTACTTCGACGTGATGGGACTCGGTCCGGTGCTCGGGCGGCTCATCGATGCGACCGATGACGGCCCCCAAGCGGCCGGAGTGGCGGTGCTCACCTATCGCTTCTGGACGACGGCCTTGGCGAGCGATCGAGCGGTGATCGGCCGGGTCATTCGACTTGGCGATAGGTCGGCCACGATCATCGGCGTCCTGCAACCGTCAGTCCCCTACCCGGCGGAAACGGAAATCATCGCGAACGTCGTCACGAGCCCGCATCATCTTTCCGCGACGATGGTCACGGGACGGGTGCATCGGATGACAGAGCTTTTCGGCCGCCTCGCATCTGGCACCGACCTCGAGGCGGCAAAGGCCGAACTTCGCGCCATTCACGGTGCAATGCTGAAAGAGCATCCGGAATCTTATCCGGGCAAAGGGGACTTTCGAATTGACGCCGTTCGACTCCGCGATCAGATCACGTCGCGTGCAAGGACGGTGCTGCTCGTGCTGCTCGCCGCGTCGCTGCTCGTTGTCGCGGCCGTCCTGGCGTCGCTCCTGCCCGCCACGCGCGCGGCACGCGTGGATGTGATGCAAGCGCTCCGCGCTGACTGATATCGCGGTGGTTCCTTCACGAGGGTTCCCTCGCGTACGTTCGTACACGTTAGTTCACGGAGGTTCTGTCACGGAAGTTCTTCCAGCTGTGTTCGCGAAGTTCAGGCACGATGGTTCGTGTGAACCGCCGTGAACTTCGTGAAGGAACCATCGTAGACGAACGTACGTGAACCGCCGTGTACGCACGTATGTGAAGGAACTCCCGTGAAGGAACTCCCGTGAAGGACCGCACGCGACAGGTTCCTTTCACGCCCCCCCGGCAATCGCTCCCAGAATGACGAGCGGCTCCTCGCCCGCCGCAACGGCGTCGGGCAGCGGCGCGTCCGGCGAGTCGTGTGAGAGGTCTGCCCCGCACGCAAAGAACCTCAGAAACGGCCGGCGGCGATCGGTTGTGTGGCCGCGAATCGTGCCACGCAGCACCGGATATTGCGCCTCGAGCGCATCGAGGACCGCGCGCAGCGTCGCGCGACCCTCGATATCGATTGTCACCGGGCCGTCGACGCGCGCGAGCGTCCGGAGATGCGCCGGCAGTTCGATCTTGATGGTCACAGCGTCTGCACTTCAACCGACAGCACGGCCGGCAGATCGCGAACGATCGGCGTCCAATGATCTCCGCTGTCTGCAGACGCGTAGACCTGTCCGCCCGTGGTGCCGAAATAGACGCCGCAGGGATCGAGCGCGTCGACTGTCATCGCATCGCGCAGCACGTTCACGTAGCAGTCCTGCTGCGGCAGGCCGTTGGTGAGCGCTTCCCACTCGTTGCCACCGGTGCGGCTGCGATACACGCGCAGTTTTCCATCCGGTGGGTAGTGCTCCGAGTCGCTCTTGATCGGGACGACGTAGATCGTCTCCGGCTCGTGGGCGTGCACGTCAATCACGAATCCGAAGTCCGTCGGCAGGTTGCCGCTCACTTCGTGCCACAAATCGCCGGCGTTGTCGGTGCGCATCACGTCCCAATGCTTCTGCATGAACAGCACGTCTGGGCGCGACCGGTGCATCGCAATCCGATGCACGCAGTGACCGACTTCCGCCGTTGGGTCAGGAATATATTGCGACCGGAGTCCCTGATTGATCGCCTGCCATGTTTGTGCGCCGTCATCGCTGCGGAACGCGCCCGCCGCGGAAATGGCGATGAACATGCGCTCGGATCGAGTCGGATCGAGAAGGATCGTGTGGAGACACAGTCCGCCTGCGCCGGGCTGCCACTTCGGTCCCGACCCGTGCGCGCGCAGACCGGGAAGCTCTAACCACGTCTTGCCGCCGTCGGTCGTGCGAAAGAGCGCCGCGTCCTCGACGCCGGCATAGATCGTGTCCGGATCGTTCATCGAGGGCTCGAGATGCCACACGCGCTTGAATTCCCATGGATGCGGCGTGCCGTCGTACCATTGGTGCGTTCCAGGCACGCCGTCGTATACGAACTTGTTGTCGACCGCTTCCCACGTTGCGCCGCCATCGTTGGAGCGCTGCATCACCTGTCCAAACCAGCCGCTCGTTTGCGATGCGTACAAGCGATCGGGATCCGCCGGCGATCCCTTGAGGTGATAAATCTCCCATCCGCCGAAATGCGGTCCGCGGACCTCCCACTGTTCACGCTTGCCGTCCGAGGTGAGAATGAACGCGCCCTTTTTTGTGCCAACCAGAACCCGAACTCCGCTCATAGGTCTCCTTTCGCAAGACCTTCACGAACAACGTACGTGAAAGAACCTACGTGAACCTCCGTCAACGAACGTAGTGACGGAACCCCGTGAAGGAACCGCGCGATTTATCCAGGCCAGCGGCCGGGAGTGTACGGCACGCCGGCCGCCTCTAATTGTTGCTCGAATTTCTTCAGCTCAGTTTCGAGCGTCTTGAGCTTCGCGATTTCGGCGTTCAGCTCGTCTGAGGCGACGGTGTAATTCATCTGCTGCGTCGTCGTGGGTGCGCCTGTCAGGCCACGGGCACCGGCGGCGGCCGAGTTGACGCGCGATTGGATCGTCGAAGGCGATCCCGACTCCAGTCCGCGCAATGTCTCGTCGCCGCGCAACGCACGCTGGGTGGCGGTCACACGCTGGTCGAATTTGACCGCTTCGTCGAGCAGCTTGATATCCGCCGAGGAGTCCACGATCGCGCGCCGCATCGCGGTGGTGCGAGTCTTCATATTGTTGGCTTGCTCCAACGCGCCGGTGAAAGACCGCTGCAGTTTCGCCACCTTGTCTTGATATTCGATGGCCGCCGCTCTCGCCGCCGGCGAAAGGGTGACGCCGGGATCCGCCGACACGGTGACCGTCTGTGCTTCACCGAGTGCGGCAAGGGCACCGGCGGCGCGACGCGACAACGACAGCTTGTATGTGCCCGCCGGAACAAAGCTGCCGCCGGCAGCTCCCTGCCCGCCTCCATCGCCGACTCCTCCGCCGCCCGTACCTGTCGGCAGCGTCGCTGGAACGCCACGCAGGTTCCAGACGAAGCGATGAATGCCTCGCGCGCCGGGCACGACGAGACGACGCACGACTCTGCCCGACGCATCGCTGATGCTCAGAAACGTTTGCGGCGCTTCTTCGTCCTCTTCGGCGGTGATCTCTGCCTGCGACGGATACTTCGGCGGCTCCTTCTTCTGCTCGGCGGCACGCGCGGCATCCTGCCGCCGCTGCCGCAGCGTCTTGGGCGTGTCTTTCACCCAGTAGGTGACGACCAGGCCCTCGGGCCTGTTCTCGGCCATCCAGAGTTGCTCGCCCTGGAAACCGCGCGCTTTGCCGGTCTCGGCAACTTCGATGACGGCGGCCTTGCTCGGGAAGATATGCGCGTCCTTCTCGAACACGGCGGACGTCACCTGCCGCAGCGGCGAGTAATCGTCGAGCACATAAAAGCCGCGGCCGAACGTCGCCAGCACGAGATCGTTGTCGCGCTCCTGAATCGCGAGGTCGCGCACGGCAATCGTCGGAAGATTGTTGCGCAGTCGAATCCATTTCTTTCCACCGTCGACGGTGACGAACAGACCGAACTCCGTTCCACAGAACAGCAGATTGGGATCGACGTGATCCTCCGCGAATGACAGGACGGGCCCGTTCGCCGGGAGATCTCCAGCAATTGAGTCCCACGTCGCGCCTCTGTTCGTGCTCTTGTAGATGTACGGCTTGAAATCGCCGTTCTTTGTGTTCTCGTAGAGCGCGTAGACGACGTTCTCGTCGTTCTTCGACGCGACAACGCGTTGCACATAGACGCCGTACGAGCCGTAATCGGGAAGTCCGGACGGCTTCTCGCTCTTCCGCCACGTGTTGCCTCCGTCGTACGAAAACTGCACGAGGCCGTCGTCCGTTCCGACGTAAAGCACACCTTCCTTCTTCCGCGATTCGGTGACGGTCGAGATGTTTCCCCAAGTCGCTGTCGACTGGTGCTGCGCCACCGCCTCGGGCGGCCAGATTTTTCCCATCACCGACAGCTGGTTGCGATCCGTCTGGCGCGTCAAATCGGGACTGACCGCGCGCCATGTGTTGCCGCGATCGTCGCTGCGGAACAACCGATTGGCTCCGAAGTACAACCGCGACGGACTGTGCGGGCTGACGATGAACGGCGATTCCCAGTTGAACCGGAGCGGGGGGTCGCCTTTGGCTTCGACCGGTCTGATATTGACCCGTTCACTCGTACGGCGATCGAGTCGCACGATGCCGCCGTACTGCGATTCTCCGTACACGATGTTGGGATCGGTCGGATCGACACGCGCAACGAATCCATCGCCACCCGTGACGACGAACCAGTCGTTGTTGGTGGAACCATCGGGACTCTTCGATCGCGATGGACCACCAAGCGTGCTGTTGTCTTGCGTGCCGCCGTAAACGTTGTAGATGGGCGACGCGTTGTCGACCTCCACGTTGTAGAACTGCGTGACGGAGAGGTTCGCGAAATGACGCCAGAGCGCTCCGCGATCCCACGTCTCGTACAGTCCGCCGTCGCAGCCCTCGAGAAGATGATTGGTATTGTCAGGATCGATCCAGAGAACGTGGTTGTCCACATGCTTCGCGCGTTCGCCGAGATTCCTGAACGTGCGGCCGCCGTCTTCCGAGACTTGCGTCTGGATGTTCGGCACGTAGACTCGTTCCGGATTCTTCGGGTCAGGATGAATGTTCTCGTAGTACATCGGCTGCGCGTTCGCATTCCCTCGCCGCTCCCAGCTGTCGCCTGAATCGAGCGATGCATACAAC
>DASPWV010000781.1:0-1830 GCA_035637635.1 Vicinamibacterales bacterium
GTTCTAGTCCGAGGACTGAGGACTGAGTGTGCGGACGCTCATTCTGCTCTCATTGCTCGCGGCGACTTCGCCCGATCTGACGAAGCAGCCGACTCTCTACGTGGTCGGGTACGCGCATCTCGACACCGAGTGGCGTTGGGAGTACCCGCGCACGATCGCAGAATTCTTACCCAAAACTCTGCACGATAATTTTGCACTTTTCGAGAAGTACCCGCACTACATCTTCAACTTCAGCGGGGCGAACCGTTATCGGATGATGAAGGAGTACTACCCGGCCGATTCCGCGATCATGAAAAAGTATGTCGCGGCGGGACGATGGTTTCCTGCCGGCTCCTCGATGGAGGAAGGGGACGTCAATTCCCCTTCGGCCGAGTCGCTCATCCGGCAGGTGCTCTACGGCAATCACTATTTTCGCAGCGAGTTCGGCCGAGCCAGCGCCGAGTACATGCTGCCCGACTGCTTCGGCTTTCCAGCGTCGCTGCCGAGCATCCTCGCGCACAGCGGTATCAAAGGCTTCTCCACCCAAAAGCTGACGTGGGGATCGGCTGTCGGGATCCCGTTCAACGTCGGAGTGTGGGAGGGACCGGATGGGGCAACCGTCCTCGCGGCGTTCAATCCGGGCGATTACAGCGGAGACATCACGTATGACATTTCGAACAGCACGCCGCCGCCCAATGCGCGCAATTTCATCGACTGGCCCGCGCGGGTAAACAAGAACGGGCAGGCGAGCGGCCTCTATACCGATTATCACTACTACGGCACGGGGGATACCGGCGGCGCTCCGCGCGAGTCCTCCGTGAGTCTGCTCGAATCGATCGTCACCAAGAATGACGGGCCGCTCCGCGTCCTCTCATCGACCGCGGAGCAGATGTTTCTGGACATCACACCGGCAGAGGCGGCACGCCTTCCGCGCTACAAAGGTGACCTCGAGCTGACGCAGCACTCGGCCGGCTCGCTGACGTCGCAGGCCTATCAGAAGCGATGGAACCGCAAGAACGAGCTGCTTGCCGATGCTGCTGAAAAGGCCTCCGTCGCGGCGGCCTTGTTCGGTCACGAATATCCGATGGAGCGCCTCAACAACGCATGGACGCTGGTGATGGGCGGACAGTTTCACGACATCGCCGCCGGCACTTCGACGCCGAAAGCGTACGAGTATTCGTGGAACGACGATGTGTTGGCGATGAACCAGTTCGCCGACGTCCTGACAAACGCGACCGACACGATCGCCTCTGCGCTCGACACGCAAACAAAAGGCACTCCGATCGTCGTGTACAACCCTCTGAATGTCGCGCGCGAAGACGTCGTCGAGGTTCCCTCCGACAAACCCGTCCGCGTGTTCGGACCGGATGGCGTCGAAGTGCCTTCGCAGGTTTCGAACGGTAAGGCGATTTTTCTCGCGCGCGTGCCGTCGGTAGGGTTTGCGGTGTATGACGTGGAGGACAGCGGCCCTCCGCTGTCCGGACAGCCGAGGGCGGCTGTCCTACACGTTTCTGAGAGCTCGCTGGAGAACGCGCGTTATCGCATTCGCATTGACAGCGATGGCGACGTCGCCAGCATCTTCGATAAGTCGCTGAAGAAAGAGCTGTTGTCGAGCTCCGCGCGACTGGCGTTTCAGACCGAAAAGCCGCACGACTGGCCGGCGTGGAACATGGACTGGGCCGATCAGCAGAAGCCGCCGCGCGGCTTCGTGTCCGGTCCGGCGACGGTGCGCATCGTCGAGAGCGGGGCGGCACGCGTGGCGCTGGAGATTACGCGCGAGAGCGAAGGATCGAAATTCGTGCAGACCATCCGCCTCGCCGCGGGCGACGCAGGCAATCGCATCGAGTTCGC
>DASPWV010000782.1:0-3306 GCA_035637635.1 Vicinamibacterales bacterium
GACGCTCCATCGTCGCGGTCGCTGGTGAGTCGGTGCGCTCGTTGCGCGGACGCTGCGCGTCGAGCCACGCGTCGATGTCGCGCTTGCGAAATCGCCACTGGCGTCCGACGCGAACGGCCGGAATCTTGCCCGCCTTGATGAGGCGATAGACAGTACGCAGGTTCACCTGTAGGTACTCGAGTACCTCCTCGGTTGTGAGGAATATTTCGTCTGTCGGGAAGTTTATTGCCACGCCGTCAGCGACATTGTATCTCGCACAAATAGACTTCCATGCCACATTGACACCGTTTGTCTGTCATTTGCGTGCATTGGCGCGAAAATCGGCTGACAGGAGCGGACAGCGGCGAGTTCCAGCGGGTGGGCGTGGCCCGCACGGCGAGCCGACGCGACTAAGTCGTTGAGAGAGAACGGGTTGCAGTGCTCCGGCGGGCTGCGCACCCTCTATAATGGATCAAGGGTCGTTTGCGGCGCTTAGACCGAAACCCTCAGACTAACCAGCCGCCGCCGCCGTCTTACCGAGAGAGAAAAGGCGCGAAGCCTCGTGCGCAGACCACCGAGGCGCCTGAGAGACCCGGGAAGGAGCCCGCCTGGTCCGCACAGCGTGGACCGACGAAGAGCTCGTCGCACGGTCGATGGCCGGCGACGCCGAGAGCTTCAACCAGCTAATCCTCCGCTGGGAACGGCCGATTTACGCCCTGGCGTACCGCACGATCGGTCGCGAGGAAGACGCGCGCGACATCGTGCAGGACACGTTTCTGCGTGCGTATCGCGCGCTGCCCGGCTTCAAGGGGCAGGCGAAATTCTCCTCGTGGCTGTACCGCATCGCGCTGAATCTCTGTCGCGACTGGATTCGACGGCAGCGCCGCACGCCGACGGTGCCGATGCCCGAGGGCGTGGAGCTCTCCGATCTGGCGAGCGAGCGGGGGCCGGTCGAATCGATCGAAGATCTGGTGGCGCGGCGCGAAATGAGCCGCGCGGTTGCAGAAGCCATGAAGCAATTGCCGGAAGAGCAGCGCACTGCAATCATTCTCAAGGAATACCACGGGCTCACGTTTCAGGAGATTGCCGATCTGCAGGGATGTCCGCTGAGCACGGTGAAGACCCGTTTGTATCAGGGTCTTTCGGTGTTGCGCCGGCAGCTCGAGCAGCGCGGCACGGTATCGACAGGTGAGGGACGCGCATCATGAGCACAAGCTTTCAGTGCGACGACAAAGAGACGCTCGTCGCATTTCTCTACGACGAGATCGAGCCCGACGAGCGGCGACAGGTTGCCGCGCACGTCCGCACGTGCGTGACATGCGCGCGAGAGATCGATGCGCTCAGAAGCGTGCGGCACGAGCTTGCGGAGTGGCAGCCTCCCGAGGCGACACTCGATTTTCAAATCGTGCCGAAGTCCGCGACCGTGCTGCGTCCGTCGCGCTGGGCGTGGAGTGCGATGCCGGCGTGGGCACAGGCGGCGGCCGCCATGCTCGTCGTCGCCATCGGTGCCGGCATTGCCAACGTGCAGGTGCGCTACGGCAACGACGGCGTGACAATCACGACGGGCTGGATGCCGCATGAGCGTCCAGCGGTTGTCGCGAGCGCGCCGCAGCCGGCCGACGACTGGCGTCCGGCGCTCACCGCGCTCGAAACCGATTTGCGCCGCGAGTTGCAGCTCGTTCGCAGCACGCAGCAGCCGGAGACGCCCGTTCGAACGGCAGGACCGCAGACGGTGGACGCCAACGCGCTGCTTCGCCGCGTGCAGGCGCTCGTCAACGACAGTGAAGAGCGGCAGCGTCAGGAGCTCGCGCTTCGGATGACGCAGTTTGGCCGCGACATTCAATCCGATCTCGTGCGCATGAATCAGGGGTTCCGTCAGTTGCAGGGTCGCACCATTGTCGTCGAAGGAAATCAGCGCGAGATGTTGAATCTCGTCCGGCGCGTGTCGCAGCCGGCGCAATAACGAGGCGAGACTTTATGGTGAGGACATACTGCCGCGTCGTGTTCACGTGTCTTGGCGTGATGTTGATTGTCGGGTCGGCCGCGGCACAAACACCCGCGGCCGCGCCGCGCGGGGATCTTCGTCATCAGATTTACGTGATGGAAGGCGCGCTGACACGTGCCGTCTTGTTTGGCGCGCAGCAGGTGAACCGCGAGATCCGCAATGCCTCGCCCGATTTTTTCTCCATAGCGGGCGACGCACAGGCGCGCGGCGTGTATCTGGAGGGCTACGGCGTCTTCTTCGACGTCGGCGTGCCGATTCTTCGCCAGAGCGTCATGTGGTCGTTCAGGCAGTTCCAGCAGGATGACAAGACGCTTCGCACGGCGATCAGCGCGTTGAAAGATCAGTTGTCCACGATTCGCGATCAGGCGAAGCGCCACGACGTGGAGATCGCCATCTCGCGTCTCGAGCTGCAGCTTGCGCCTGCGGCGGCGCCAGCCGCCGTTGCGGCTCCGCCTTCGGGCGCTGCCGAAACCCTGGCGCCCGGCGCGCAGCCGACCGCCAATGCGGTGCAAACAAGAACCGAGCTCGGCACTCTTCAGGATCCGAATCGCGCGTACACAGAATCGGTTCAGCGCGCGCTCGTCGACGCCATGATCGATTACTCGGCGCCGATGCTCCTGGGCGCGGACGAGTGGCTCACCGTCGCTGCGCGTGACAACGAGCCGCGCGACAGCTTTGCGCCACAGGATCCGTCGGAACAGGTAGTCACGATCCTGCTCAGGATTAAAGGCGCGGATCTGGCGGCCTATCGCGCCGGGAAGATCGATCGCGACGAGGCGAAAAAACGAGTTCAGGTGAAGGAATTCTGAAGTGAACTTCTGAAATGAACCACGGGAGTTCCCTCACGGGGGTTCCTTCACATACGTTCGTACACGCCAGTTCACGGCGGTTCCTTCACGGCGGTTCCTTCACGGCGGTTCCTCCGCATATGTTCGTACACGTTGGTTCATTCGGGTTCGTTCACGTCCGTTCCTGAACCCTGTGAGCGAACCTACTTGAAGGAACCAGCGTGAAGGAACCTTCGTGAACCTCGTGGAAGGAACGTACGTGACGGAACTACCGTGAAGGGAACTTTCGCGACGGCTTCAGTGTCAAAATAGCCTCATGAGTCGTGCGAGCTGGCGATGCACGCAGATTGCCGTTCTCTCCGCAGCCGCGCTTCTCGCCGGCGGCTGCGACCGCACCGACCCGGCCAGCCAGCTCGAACCGATTGATGTCGTCACCGGCTGGTTCGACGCCGGCATCGTCGAAGGCAAGAACAAGCTCGTCCCCAGCGTCTCTCTCAAGCTGCGCAACAAGTCATCCGAGCCGGTCCGGTCGGT
>DASPWV010000783.1:0-7650 GCA_035637635.1 Vicinamibacterales bacterium
TGTAGCAGAACAAAAAGTAGATCCGGTGCGTGGCTCGGCGACGTCCTCACATTGAATGGTGATGAGATTGAGGTTCTCAATCTCGGCCAGCAGTCGCGCCCAGAAGCTGAACCGGTTCAGCCAGCCGTCGCGGAATGCTGCTATGTCGTCATCCAACGCCGACGCATCGCGAATACAGCCGTTCAACAGATCCGCCGCCATCGTCTTGATGGTTCGCTCGATCTCGCTCGCGCGCTCGGCGTTCGCGCCCTCGATGTTCGCGCGCGGAATAGACGCGACGTGGGCGCTGGCGCCAGCGGCGCTTCCCCAAACCGCGTTCGCAGAGATACTCCAACGATACTGGCCAGGTGTGAGGGCGCTGATGGTGCTGCGGCCGTTCATGTCGAGCGAGCAAACCAGCGGCTCGCTGCCCCAGCCCACTTCATGGGCGATGCGCGTGCCGGAGTCCTGCGTCGCATCAGCAACGAGGACGACCGACGTACCGCCTTCCGACATCTCTGCGCAATCCGAACAGGCGATGTCCCATTCGAGGGTCGTATTCTCGTCCGTGTACAACACGCGATCTGCGGCCGAGAAGCTGACGCTGGCGTCACGTCCGAAACACTCGGCCCAGCGGCTGGCACCCTCTTCGAAGCGTCGGCGGAAATCAGGAGGAAGGCGCTCCCACTGCTGACACCAGATCGTCGGCTTCGGCTTCGCCCGAGGTGAGACCACGTCGATGTGGACGCTTTGTGACTGGCGCCCATTCTGGCCGCGGGCCGCGAAGGTGTAGACCGTGTTGGAGCTCGGCGTGACGGTGAGCTCGCCGCGAGTTGGAGCTTCCCTGCCTTTCCGGTCGACGCCAACCCAAGCGACACCTGTGTGCCGTCTCAGACCCGGCGGCCCTTGGGCGATGAAGAGTCTGTCCGCGTTGCGCGCGGACCAGGAGAATGTGAGCGACCCACCGGGTTTGACCTGAGCCGATGCAGGCTGGACCTTCAGATCGATTTGAGGGAGCCCGCGTGGCTTCATGGCACACCTCGCTCTCACGCGCTCGGACCGCTCGTACTACGGCAATAACTTCGAGGTTCGGGCGATTCTTAGGGGAAGCCCGCGCAGCTGTCAAGCGAAAGGACTTCAGGTGTGCAACATTGCACAGATTCCGAGGGGCGGATCCGCCACAATCCCGCACGTGCTGGGGACACCGCGTTTCCAGTCATGCGATTTCAAAACGGAAATCCCGATAGAGACATCGATCGGGAACGGGTTCGCGAGGTGAATTCATGGCGAATGTGACGGCAGCGCCCAGTCCGATCATCGTGGACAAGACCGCGGGGCAAACCAAGGGCAGCACGGGACTCAAGTACGAAAAACAGCGCGAGCAGGAGTTGTGGGAGCGCTACGACAGCGGCGCCTGGTCGCCCATCAATCCGCATGTGCGCCTCGGTCTGGGAGACGAGGCGGACGTTGAGGGCGCATTTCCTATCACACTGAAGCCTGGCCAGAGTTACGAACTGGGCGTCTTCGACCAGGGGCATGGCCCCACGACGTCCGATCCCATCGAGCGCGCGGCGGCGACCGTGTTCTGCCTCTGGAAGAAGCCGCAAGCGATGGGGCTCATCACCGACGAGAACCGCGCGTTTGGCGGGACGTGGTATTCGCACCAGATCCACACCAACGTGCCCACCCGGATCGTCGAAATCGGCGTGAGCCGCATGCCCTCCACGCTCGATGTCAACGGCCTGCCGCATTTCAAGGAGACCGACGGCGCGCCGACGGTGCCCCTGACAGCGCCCGGCACGGGTCCGGTGGTCAGCAACGATCACAAAGTGGAGCTGAATCCCCTGCTGCCAGGCAACCTGTATTTCTTCGCCGTCATCGTCACCGACGCGAATGGGAACTGGGACGTGCGCCAGGAGACGTTCACGACCCTTCTCCGCAAGCTGACGGTCGAGTTTCCGGCGATGCACATCTACAACGATGGGGATTCCCTCAGTTACGGCGAGGGCGAGTTTTGGTTCGAGGTCTACTCCGGCAGCCAGCCGCAGCGGACGTCGATCGCACAGTTTTATCGACCCACGGCCGACATCGACGACTGGAACGAAACCGATCGGCCCTATCCCCTCGGCTACGCTCACGTCGGCCAGCCGGAGGCTGTCTCGCCGGAACAGGCCAGGGTGTTTGTCAGCTCCCGCGGCGTTGAACACGACGGGGCCCTCGAATCGGACGAGGGCGCGTGGTCGAAGGATAAGCAGCTCTTTTTTCCCGCCGGCCGTTTGATCGAGAAGGTCGTGAACCAGACGCTCCTGATGGACTGTGCGATCGCGACCGACGGCGACGATTTCCACTACGGAGTGGATGTGAGGTGGTCGGTCGAGTACGTGTAGGGGCGGGTCAGCCTCCGGTGTCACCGGTGCTTCTGGTGCGGAGGTCGCGATGCGGGACGGTCATCCCGCGCTGTCGATACGAATGGGTGCGGTTGTCCGTCGACCACTTGATGCCGCTGCTGCAACACGCGCAACAGTGGCAGTTGAGTGCCGGCGGACAACTCGCCATTTCTCCGCGTTACTTCCGCACGCGAACCGACGCCGCGTGCATCTTTCCACCGCCCATGTCGTGATACACGACCGTCACCTGATCCTTCTCCTTGACAGCGTCGGTGATGGCCAAACCCTTACCTTCCTGCTTCGCTGCCGCCGCCTTCGTTCCAGCTCCTTTCGCCACGACCTTGGTGCTGTTGTCGATGTCGAAGGTCATGTCGTTCTTGCCCGACGTGATCGTTAAGGATGAGCCAGACACGCTCTTCACGACGCCATTGGTTGTCTTCGTCTTCCCCGTAGGCTTCTGCCCAGCTGCCGCACCGGCTGCGACGGCAAACACCAGCGCGACGGTCAACACTACAAGCCGCTTCATATCAACCTCCTTCATCAAGCGCTTGCTAGTCTACGGCGGCGATCACGAATTGGGCAACTCGAGTTCGCGGACAGTCGCAAGCGGCGCGCCGATCGCGAGATCACGGAGACTTTGGCAGGTAGACAATCCGATTCAGCCAGTTCCAGGCATCGCCTTCATCCGCCCAGAAACTCGTCAATAGGCGAGCTTGGTGGCCATAGTCGATACTGCGAACACTGCGGCGGAACAGCACGAGACCACCATGACTCTCGCCCGCGCGAAGAACTTGACCGGCATGCCACGGAAGGGTCGCGCGATCAAAGGCAACAAGCACCAACGCGTATTCGGCGCACGCGATTAACAGTGCCGAATCGTCCAGGCCAAGCCACGATCCGTCCCGCCAGCTGGCAATGTGAGTGATCGGAAACTCGTGGGCCAACTGCCGGCAGGCCGCCACGAGACGATGAGATGTGTTCTCGTCAGCCAGCAGCCGCGGCTGTATCCGTTTCTCCCTCACGTGAGCTGCCGATTTCCTCGGGAAAGGCTTTGGCGTAGGCCAAAGCCCGCTTGACGAGCGCGCGCGGCCAGCGGAAGTGGCGGGCGGTCCTGTCCACCGACTTGGTTTCGTCGTACACGGACAAGACTTCCCACACGGCCACGCGATGGCCGGTCAGGTACGCTTCACGGCCCGAAAGGGAGTTGCGGAATGAGACGCCAGGGAACTCGTTCTCGATACTTTTTTCGATGACGTAGCGTGCGACGAGGTCGCTCTTTGAGGTTTTGGCTGCGCGCGCCTGCTTGGCGACCAACCGCTCGTAACGTGCGGGCACCCGTCCTGAGACATACGCCGAAGTCATGACTCCAGTTTTGTGCACACTGTGCACAAAGTCAAATCCCATGTGGCGGTGCCGTCAAGGTCACTCGCAGGCGCGCTTCTCCAAGGACGATCTCGTCGCCCGACTGTAGACGGACGCCGCGCGATCCGGGCGCGACACCGATCGTCCGCCCGTTTCTCACCACACCGGTTCCGTGAGCGCTGCGGTCGTCATGGATGCGGTAGTCGCCGGTGTTGTCGTCGTAGTCGATGTGCGCATGGCACCGGGATACCGATTCGTTGACGCCTGTGCCCTCGTCGGCAAAGGCCACGTGGTTGGTTCTGATCAGGCGGTGGCGGTGGTCTCGGACCTCCGCACATCGTCCGAGATCGACTCGCGTGTGGACGAACGAGTACGTCGCGGCATCCGCAGTGCCGCAGACAACAGCGAGCTCGATCGGGCGTCGTGTTCGCGTGGGGATCTCGACCGGAGTGACGTGCGCGGCACGCGCGAATTCGACATGAAACTGCGGGTTCATCCAACCCACGGCGGGCTCGGAGACATATGCGACGCTCGCCGTCAGATGCACGGCCTCACAATCGGCAGCGCGAAGGCGCTCGACAATCCTGTCGCGCAACGTGGGCGTCTCCTCGAAGACGGCTTCGAGCCGCGCGCGCGCCTCTCGCGAGGACGCGAGGACCGAGATCTCCAGTTGGTTGAACGGGAACACGCGTGCTCCTCGGCCAGCCGGCTGCACCTCGTCTTCGACGACATCGAGAATCGCATGCACGATCTCCAACGGCTCACGCGGGCCGAGAGGTGCGACGCGCTGGGCGGCGTCGTTGAACCTGCGCGCGATGATCGATTCGAGGTTGCGGGCTTTGGTGAGGATGCTCATGGCGCTATCGCTACCGAAATTGACTCGCGGGACTGAAGTCCCGCGCTACATGTAAATCGGTCCAGTCGCGCGAAGGCCCGGACTATTTCTGAATCAGCCCGACCGCTGCTGCGGCGCTCACAATCTCACCGGCCACCGGCGCGGCGGCCAGGCCGCCGTAACCCGCGTTCTCCACAATGACGGCGAACGCGATCTTCCGGCTTGACGATCCATACGGCGCGAAGCCAACAAACCACGCGTGCGATGGAAGCCCCGAGACTTCTCCCGTGCCTGTCTTGCCCGCAATGCGATACGGATGGTCCTTGAGCCGGCGACCGGAGCCGTCGACAACAGCGTCGCGCATGTAGCGCGCGAGTCGAGCGGCTTCGTCTCGCGGCAATAGGCGTTCCGTCTTTGCCGAAGCAGCATCTGGATCCAATCGCGCCTCATGCATGGCGCCGCCGCTGGCGATGGCCGCTGCCACGCGCGCCATTCTGAGCGGCGTGGCGACGACGTCGCCTTGTCCATATCCGGCTTGTGGCAGCGTGCCGCGAAGGCCCTGCACCGAATTGGATGGTGCGACCGAGATGCCCAGCCGTGACGCGGTCTCGAGAATTGGCTTGGGCCCCAAACTGACGGCGAGTTGCGCGAAATACGCATTGCACGAGTGCACAATGGCGTCGTGCATGTTGATCGTGCCGTGCGCGTGTTTCGCCAGCACGTCGTCTCGCACCGGCCGCGTCCAACCCGGAATCTGCGCGCCGACACGACCGTCATGTAGCAGCGAGCACGTGAACGTCCTGCTGCTCCACTCGTCATCGAGCCGAAGCGCAGCGGCGGCTGTCACGAGCTTGAACGTCGAACCCGGCGGGTAAAGGCCGTATCTCGCGCGATCGAGCAAGGCGTCGCTTTCCTGTCTCACTGCGCGATCGCCATGGTCCGTGTCGGGCCATGGATAACTCGCGGCAGCGAGCACGTGACCGGTATCCGCATCGAGAACGACCGCCGCGGCCTTGCCAGTACCAGACTTTTGTGCATGGTTCGAGAGGATCGCGGCCACACGATGCTGCAGCTGCGCGTCCAGCGTGACGTGTAAATCGCGCTCTCGCGTCAGCAGGCGTTTGACTGCGGGATGATCGCGGTCGAACCGGTGCCGCAGCAGCGGCACCAGCTCACGATAATCGCGGCGCAGGACGTTCACCGGACGGCCCGACGCGTCCGTCGATGAAACGTTGGTCGCGTGGTCGTCGAACCCGCGCAGCCGCGAATCGGCATCTCGTTCGAGGTAGGAGCTATTGGACGCGGCCCAGTTCACTCGACTGGTAAGGTCCCCGACGACATGAAAAGCAGCGCCGCCAAGCGGATAGCACCGCTCGATCGGTTCCAGACATGTTGGATCGTCTTCGGCCGTTACCTGCCGGCGTCGGTCGCGAGATTTCCGCATGACCGCCGCATCTGACGTGGCCAGCGGGAAACCCTGCCGATCGTAAATGGTCCCGCGCGGAATAAGACGCGCAACGTCGAGCACCCGCTGGTTGTATTGGTATCTGCGCACGCCATCCGCCTGTATTCCAAGATGCGGCTTGACGACGTAGGAGTCGGCCCGGAGCACCTGAATGTTCAGCGCGAGCAGCAACAGGCCGATCGCGGCCACCGCGAGTGCGCCGCCGAGATATCGAGTCGGCGTGCGAAACGGGTTTGGCGTGTGTGTGGATCCTGTGTTGGCGTTGATGCTCATCAGCGTTCCGAGCGCCGCAAAGTTGGCAACCATCGCCGATCCGCCGTAACTCAGAAATGGCGTCACCACTCCGGTCAGCGGTGTGACGCCGAGCATGCCGGCGGCCATCACGAGGACTGGAACAATCAAGAACAGCGTGACGGCAGTGGCCAGAAAGAAGCCGTAGTCGTTCGCGGCCCTCAAACCAATGCGCAGCCCTCGCATCGTCAATCCTGCGTAAACGAGTGCAATTGCCACGAGCCCTGCCGCGCCGAGCTCCTCGCCGACCGCAGCAAGGACGAGATCGGTGTATCCCGCGGGCACATACCGCGTATCGCCGAATCCAAGCCCGGTGCCGAAGAATCCGCCGGTCGACAGCGCCCAGATCGACTGCGCAACTTGATCGCCTCCGAGCACAGCGTTGTCCCACGGCGACTGCCACATGCTGACGCGGTGCGCCAGTGTCGTGGAGATATGCAATCGATAACCGACGTAGAAGCCGGCAAACAGAAGCGCAGTCCCCGTGAGCGTCATCCCGGTGCGCGCAGTGGCAACCGCGTACATGGCGAGAAACGCGCACGACAGCAGCAACGCCGGACCGAGATCCTTCTGGAGGAAGAACAGCACCAGCGCAGCGCCAACGCCGACAAGCACCGGAAGCACGTAATCGGCGCGCGGAACATGGAGCCACCGCGGTACGTGGTACGGCCCAATCGTGTCGCTGGAAATCTGTCGCAGTAATTCCCAGCGTCGTGCGAAGTACCCCGCGAGAAACAGCGCGAGCAGCAGTCGAATCGCCTCGCTCGGCTGCACCGAACCGAGATTTACTCTCGCCGTGCTTTGTCCGGGGCCGTACCCAAACAGCATCAGGATGACCGACAAGAACAGCGCGATGGCGAGCGGGATGTAGCAGAACCTCAGAAACGCGGCTTTCCGAAAGTCCAGCAGCGACACAATCACCATCGCACCCAGGCCCATGAGCACGCCCTCCGTGTACCGGACGACGAGGATCGCATCACGAAGCGGATCGGAGCGCGCGAGCACCACGGCAAAGCCGACCGCGGTCAAAAGGTGTGCCGCGGCCAGCAGTGGGCCGTCGCCGCGCACACGAAGTAGTCTCCACAGCAGGATGACAACATAAAACGAGGCGAGATACAGCGCGGCGAACGTGAACGTCAGTTGTCGAAACGCATTCGGTGTGCGGACGATGAACGAAGGTTTCAGCGCGGCCAGATCATCTGCGGTCAAGACGGGCAAGGTGCTTGGAACCGCCGCTCCGGCGCGCGCGGCACGGTCTCGAGCCGTGAGGAGTCGCTCCGTATATCTCGCAAGTCCAGGCGTTCGCTCGATCGCCTCGGCGGACACGGTTG
>DASPWV010000784.1:0-12144 GCA_035637635.1 Vicinamibacterales bacterium
CAATCGACGGATCGAGCGATTCGACGATCGCAAGCCGGAGCTCTTGCAGGACCTCAACGACAACCCGCGCGTGCGCCAGCTGCGCGACCGGATTCGAACGCCCGTCGATCGCGGCGCTCCCGTGGCGAAGATGAAGGCGTACAACGTGCGTGACGCCATCTTCGAAGCGCTGCTCCACCGCTTTGCCATCGACCCGACGATGATCGCGTTTGGCGAGGAGAATCGCGATTGGGGCGGCGCGTTTGGTGTGTATCGGGGCCTCACCGAAGCCCTGCCCTACCATCGCTTGTTCAATGCGCCGATCTCGGAGGCGGCAATTGTCGGCGCCGCTATCGGCTACGCGCTCGAAGGCGGACGCGTCGTCGCGGAATTGATGTACGCGGACTTCCTCGGCCGCGCCGGCGACGAAATCTTCAATCAGCTTGCGAAGTGGCAAGCCATGTCGGCGGGACAGTTGGTGATGCCTGTGGTCCTGCGTGTGTCGGTTGGATCGAAATACGGCGCGCAGCACTCGCAGGATTTCACGGCGCTCGTGCATCACATTCCCGGGCTGAAGGTGGTCTATCCCGTCACGCCGTATGACGCCAAGGGACTGATGAACAGCGCTCTCGCCGGCACGGATCCAGTGGTGTTTTTCGAAAGCCAGAAGATGTACGACATGCGCGAGATGTTTGTCGACGAGGGTGTGCCCGATGGTTACTACGAAATTGCGCTGGGGGAGCCTTCCATCAAGCGGCGCGGCGCGGATCTGACAATCATCACTCTGGGTCCGTCGCTGTACACGGCGCTTGCTGCGGCAACTGAACTGGAGACGAAGTTCGGAGTGTCCGTGGAGCTGATCGATCTGCGCTCGGCGACACCGCTGAATTACGAGCCGCTCATGGAATCGGTGGCGAAGACCAGCAAAGTGCTTCTCGTCAGCGACGCCGTCGAGCGGGGCAGTGTGATGCAGACCGTCGCGGCCAACCTGACCCAACTCGCTTTTGACGATCTGGATGCACCTCCGGTGGTGGTCGGCGCCCGAAACTGGATCACGCCGGCCGCGGAGCTGGAAGCGATGTTCTTCCCGCAGCCTGCCTGGCTGCTGGATGCGATTCACGAACGCATTGTCCCGTTGAAGGGTTATCGCGCGCGCGGCACTCAGAGTCTCGCCGAACTCGTCGAGCGGAGCCGTTCCGGAGTCTAGCGGCGCTTGAAGACCGCAGCGCGGAACGAGTAGCGGCAAGCCTCTTTACGCGCCAACCGAACAGTGGTATTACCACTTCGTCCCAACGACATCTCCGATAAAAGGCTGCGACTTCGCTCGACTGCGATTGGCGGGCTTCGTCGCGGCCGGCTTCGCCGCGGAGTGCGGCTTGTAATCCCACGGGAGGGTCCGATGCGAGCAATCCCTTTGGCAGCTTGGCGCACCGTTGGAGCACTGTCTGTTGTCTTGCTCATTGCAAGCCCTGCGTTAGGGCAGACGGGACAAATCAACGGTCTCGTCACCGATAACACCGGCGGCGTCGTCCCCGGAGCCGTCGTGAAGGCCATTGAAACCGCGACCGGATTATCGAGAGACACCGTCAGCGGCGCGGACGGCCGCTACGTCTTCACCTCGCTGCGGCCGACCACCTACGATATCGACGTCGAACTTTCCGGCTTCCAGACGTCGCAGCGGAAAGGCGTGCTGCTGCAAGCCAACCAGAACCTCACCATCAATTTCAAACTCGAGCTCGGCGCGCTGGCCGAGACGGTCACCGTCTCTGGCGAGTCGCCCACGGTGGACGTCTCATCGTCGACGCTCAGTGAAGTCGTCGATTCCAAACGGATTGTCGAACTGCCGCTGAACGGGCGCGATGCGGCGACGTTGAGCACGCTTGTGCCCGGCATGGTGCTCACGGCGGTGGATCGCGAGTCGGGCAAGACGATTCCGGGCGCGTTGCGGCTGTCGACAAACGGCACCGAATCGAGACAGGTATCGTTCCGCCTGGACGGCACGAGCCACGTGGATCCGTACTTCCAGCAGAATCAGCCGTTCCCGTTTCCCGACGCCCTGCAGGAGTTCAGTATCCAGACCAGCAACTACAGCGCCGCGCAGGGAAACAGCGCCGGCGCGGTTGTCAACGCCGTGACTCGGTCGGGGACGAACGAGCTGCACGGCGGCGCGTTTGGGTATCTGCGCGATCGCAAATTCGTCGCGAAAAATTTCTTCTCGCCCGAACGAGACTTCCTGAAGCGCAAGCAGTACGGCGGCTTCGCAGGGGGGCCGATTGTGCGCAACAAGATGTTTTTCTTCGGCGGCTGGCAGGGGACGACGATTGCAAATCGGGGGACGACCCTGGCGCAGTTTGCGCCGACGACCGACGAGCGCAACGGCAACTTCTCCACCTGCGGAGCCGCGTGCAACCGCGCGATTATCGATCCGGTGACAGGCCAGCCGTTCCCGAACAATCAGATACCGGTGGAGCGCTTCGACCCGGCTGCGCTCAACGTCCTGAAATACATGCCGCAAGTGGGCGGTGATGGCCGCCTGCAGGTCCCACGGCTGATCGGTCAGGACGACAATCAGGTGCTGGCGAAGGTGGATCAGCAGCTCGGTCAGAGCAATCAGATCAGCGTCCGATACTTCTTCGATCACTTCACCAACGATCCGACGTACACCGAAGGCAATCTCCTCAGCTATCGAAACCCGACGCTGCAGTCGCGCATCCGGGCGCAGAACGCGGTCGCCACCTGGCAGAAGACGCTCTCGAACACCGCGTTGAACGAGGTGCACGTCGGCTTCAACCGGATGCATGCGCGGCGGTTTCCGCCAACGAACAACGTGCCCAGCATGCAGGACTTGGGTGTCCGTCTCCCGATTTATCCCACGCTGCCGTCGATTTCCGAGATCAATGCCAGCGGATATTTCTTCATCGGCGACAATCTCGAGGCGTCGTTCGTTCGAAACGGTCTCGAGATGAACGATCGTTTCAGCTGGCTGAAAGGCAAGCACACTATCCAAGCCGGCGGCGAGGCGCAGTACTACACCGTAGAGATTCGAAATCAGTTCCGGCGAGCCGGACACTTCGTCTTCGACGGCAGCCGGACCGGCCATCCCCTCGCCGATTTTCTCCTCGGTTATGTCCAGACCTTCGATCAGGGAACCGGCGAGTACAAAGACTATCGAGTGTGGTATGGATCGGGATTCGTTCAGGACGATTTCAAGGTGGCCCAGAGGTTTACGTTGAATCTGGGAATGCGCCTCGAGTCGACCCCGCCGTGGCATGAGATCAAAGGACGCATTGAGCGATTCACTGTCGAAGACTTCAACAACAACGTGCGGTCAACCGCGTTCCCGGCGGCGCCGAGAGGCGAAACGTTCCGCGGAGACCCCGGTGTTCCCTACGACGGCACCAACGCCGAGTCGATTAACTTCGGACCACGTGTAGGCTTTGCCTGGGACCTCAGCGGCGATGGCCGGACAAGTCTTCGCGGCGGCGGCGGCATGTTCTACGACCAGCATCGAGACGGCGAATCCGGCAATGGCGGCGTTAACGCCGCTCCGTGGAACCTCCGCCTGTCGGTCACGCGTCCTACCGGGCCGTTCTCGAATCCGTACCTCGGGCGGAGCGACTTCAATCTCATCACCGATAACACCATCGGCACACAGCAGGCGATCTTCCCGACGCCGGTGCTGATTGAAACGCTCGACGAAACCTACAAGACGCCGCTCACCTACAACTGGAATGTCACGTTCGAGCGCGAGTTGATAACCGCGCTCACCGCGCGCGCGGCGTACGTCGGTTCGCGATCCATGAACGGACGTCGAACCGTGCAGTTGAACCCGGCTGTTTTTACGCCCGGCGACACGCGCGGCACCGACGCGCGCCGACTGTTCGCGTCGGCCAACATCGGCCAGGTGAACCTGCAGAAACAAGATCGCGAGTCGATTTACAACGGCATGCAGCTCACACTCACGAAGCGGTACTCGCGCGGCTTCACCGTGACGAGCAATTACACGCTGTCGCGCGTCGAAGGCAACTTCGGCGACGATGTGATCCCCTGGAACGAGTTCAATCTCGACAAACACGATCCGCTCGTGTGGGGGCCGCTGACTCAGGACCGCACACATCGCTTCACAACGTCCTGGGTCTGGGATTTGCCGGGGCGTGACATGACTGGGCCGTTGCGCTTCGTGATCGGCGGCTGGCAGTATTCCGGCTTGATGGAGTACGAGAGCGGCCGGCCGTTCAACGTGATCAGCGGCTCCGATCGATCGGGACGTGGTCTCGGCAGCACGAGCGACCGCGCCAAACTCACCGGTCAGCCACTGGAGCCGCCAGCCGGTTCGCCCCGCACGCTCTGGTTCAACCCAGCTGCGTTCACCGTGGCTGACGTCGGCACGTTCGGCGACGTGCCGAAAGGCTTCCTGCGCGGGCCATCGTTCCACAGCTGGAACATGGGCCTCTTCAAGAACTTCCATTACGGCACCTCGGCGAACGTTCAGGTGCGCATCGAGGCGTTCAACATCTTCAACCACGTGAACTTCGATATTCCCGGCACGACGCCGGCCGACAACAGAATCGCGGTGAACAGCGCGAACTTCGGAACGATTACGAGAACGGTTCCGGTGACCGGCGATCCGCGGCTCATTCAATTCGGCTTGAAGTTCGTGTTCTGAGACAGGCCACCGAAACACGGAAACGCGGAAACGAAAGCCACGGAAGCACGAAAACACGGAAAAACTTTTGTTCCGTGGTCCGGTGTTTCCGTGGCTTCCCTCCGCGTTACACTGTCGCGGCGGATGGTTGCACAACGGCTCGCCCTCGTCGCCGCTGCGTCAATCGGAGCTGTCGCGGCATTCGCGCAGCAACCCGACACCCCGCGCAATCCGTTCACAAACGATCCTGCGGCCATTACAGCCGGGAAGCGACTGTTCGACCAGACGTGTCAAACGTGCCATGGGCCTGACGGCGGGGGCGACCGCGGTCCCGCGCTCACGCGCGCGAGTCTCACACACGGCAACGCGGATCGGGAAATCTTCCAGACGATTCGCGAAGGCGTGCGCGGCACTCAGATGCCGCCGTTTCGAGAGGTCGCAGATGAAGATGTTTGGCGCCTGGTCGCTTACATCCAGAGCTTGAGAGGCACGCCTGCATCGGCGGTGGCGCCGCGCGCGGATGGTCCAGCGCCGCGCGGCAGCGCGGCGCGGCTTCAGAATGTGATCGTACGTACCCGAGATGGCCGTGAGATCCGCGGCGTTCGCCGCAACGAAGACACATTTACGCTTCAAATCGTCGATGCATCGGGCGAGCTGCATTCACTCGACAAACTGACGCTCGCCGAGGTGCGCGTCGATAACGCGCCCGTGGCGCCTAACGTTGTCCACGCCGCGAAGGTGACGTTCGATCGTCTCGTGAACGCCGCAGCCGAGCCACACAACTGGCTGATGTACTGGGGCGACTATCGAGGGACACACTATTCGGCGCTGAAACAAATCGACACCTCGAACGTGCGGAACCTGCGCGGGGCGTGGACGTTTGCGATGCCCGGCGATGCGGCCCTCGAAGCCACTCCGCTTGTCGTCGATGGCGTGATGTATACGACCCAGCCGGGAGTCGTGGTTGCGCTCGACGCGCGCACCGGCCGGCAGCTCTGGAGATACGCGCGGGAGCAGAAACGCCGGAATCCAGAGGAGATCAACCCTTTCAACCGTGGCGTCGCAATTCTCGACGATCGGTTGTTCGTTGGAACGCTCGACGCGGCGCTCGTCGCGCTCGACGCCAGAACGGGTGCCGCGCTGTGGGAGACGCAAGTGGACGACACGATGCTTGGCTACAGCATCACCAGCGCGCCTCTGGTCGTGAAGGACAAGGTCATCGTCGGCATCACGGGCGGCGAATTTGGCGCGCGGGGATTCCTCGACGCCTACGACGCTTCAACGGGAAAGCGGGTCTGGCGCTGGTACGCGGTGCCAGGCCCCGGACAATTTGGTCACGATACGTGGGCGGGTGACAGCTGGAAGCAGGGCGGCAGCCCGATGTGGCTCACAGGTTCCTACGACCCCGAGCTGAATCTCGTCTACTGGACCGTCGGAAATCCCGGGCCGCAGATCGATCGCTCGGTACGCGGCGATCTCGACAACCTGTTCAGCGATTCGGTTGTGGCGCTCGACGCCGACACCGGTGAGCGCAAATGGCACTATCAATTCACGCCCAACGACGGCCACGATTGGGATTCGTGTCAGGACGTCATCCTCGTCGATCGCATGTGGCGTGGACAGAAGCGCAAACTGCTGCTGCACGCCGATCGCAACGGCCACTTCTACGTACTCGATCGCACGAATGGCCAGTTCCTGTCGGGCACGCCGTTCGTGTATGCGAACTGGAACAAAGGATTCGACTCCGCCGGGCGCCCCATTGTCGTTCCTGGATCGAATTCGAGTCCGGAAGGAAGCTTCTTCGTGTATCCGACGCTGGGTGGCGGCACGAACTTTCAGGCGCCATCCTACAGCCCGCTGACCGGATGGATGTACCTGGAGTACGCCGAACGGGGGCAGCGCTATGTGAGTGCGCCGCAGTCCTACGAAGCCGGCAAGTTGTACATCGGCCGCGCATCGCCAACAGAGAGTTCCGTTGCTCGCAAGCCTGATGAGCCCGAGCCTTCCTCAGGCATCAAGGCACTCGATCCGGAGAGCGGCAAGACGATCTGGGACTTCAGCACGTTTCAGGGATCACTCGCCAATGGCGTGCTTGCCACAGCCGGCAATCTGGTGTTCGGCGCCATTCGTGACGGCAACCTCGTCGCGCTCGATGCGCGCAGCGGCAACCACCTGTGGCACTTCCAGACGGGCGCGAACATGAACGCCTCGCCTATGAGTTATGCCGTTGGGGCGCGTCAATTTGTCGCAATCTCTGCCGGGAACACGCTGTACGCGTTTGCGCTCCCCGAGTAAACGTCGTGCGCGCGCGCCTCTCCGCGTTATCGATTTCCCTTTGGACGCTCGCCGCGGTTTCGCCTGCGCCTGCTCGGTACGACGCGCGCCAAACCGGGGAGGTCGTGCAGCTCTCCGATGCCGGCAGTGACACGCGGGTCGCCGTCCTCCCGGCATTCGGCAACATGGCCTTCGAATTCAGCGTGAAGCGCCACAACTTCTTGCGCTGGCCCCACGCATCGATTGACGAGTTCAAGGCAAAACCAGGAGCCGCCGGCATCCCGTTTCTCGCGCCCTGGGCGAATCGGCTCGACGAGCAGGCCTTTTACGCCAACGGGAAGCGGTACCCGTTCGACATGGAGCAAGGGAACGTCCGCGGCCCGATTCCGATTCACGGGTTTCTGCAGACGACCGATCGATGGCGAGTCATCGATCTGAAGGCAGACGGCCAATCGGCATCGGTCACGAGCCGGCTGGAATTCTTCCGCGAAACGGCATGGATGAAACAGTGGCCGTTCGCCCACACCGTTGAAATCACTCACCGGCTGCACAACGGCGAGCTCGAAGTGCGCACGAGAATCATGAATCTGAGCGCCGAGCCGATGCCGGTATCAATCGGATTCCATCCCTACTTTCAGCTGACCGATTCGATGCGCGACGAGTGGACCATTACCGTTGGCGCGCGGACGCGATGGCTGCTCGCTGACAACAAGCTGCCCACCGGAGAAACCGAGCCGATCGAACGGCTCTTCCCGACCCCGGGCGCAGTGCCCCTCAAGGACTACAACCTCGACGACGTGTTCTCGGATCTCGCGCGCGACCGGGAGGGGCGCGCGACCATGAGCGTCATTGGTAAGACACAGCGGCTCGACGTGATGCAGGGGTCCAATTTCCGCGCGACCGTGATCTTCGCGCCGCGCAATCAGAACTTCATTTGCTTCGAGCCGATGGCGTCGATTACAAACGCTCTCAACCTCGCGCAGAAGGGCGTCTACAAAGGCCTGCAGAGTGTCGCCTCCGGCGGAGTGTGGGAAGAACGCTTCTGGATCAGGCCGAGCGGCTTCTAAGCACGAAAGCACGAAGACACGAAATACGGAACACGAAAACACGAAAACACGAAAACGCGAAGGCACGAAATACGAAAACACGAGCACGCGAAAGCACGAACGTGACGGAGAGGACCCCGTACACTTTCAGGAGACGAACACCATGACTCGCAGAGACGTATGCGTCGCGACTCTCACGGCAGCGATCACGATTGCTGCGGTTGTTTTCCTTCCCGCGCAGCACGCCGTGATGGGCTCGACGATCTTCGATTGGAACAGCCTGACGTCACAGCCGAATCAGACCGGCGAAGTCCGCAAAGTGGTCCAATCGCCAACGGCCACGCTGGACGAGCTCGAGATTCACATCACGACACTCAATCCAGGCGAGACGCCCCACCCGCCGCACAAACATCCTGACGAAGAGCTGATTATCGTCAAGGAAGGCCTCGTCGAATCGCTGGCGAATGGACAACTCAAACGTGTCGGCCCGGGATCGGTCGTGTTTCAAGCAGCCAATCAGATGCACAGCATTCGGAATGTCGGCAGTGGGCCGGCAACGTATCACGTGATCAAGTGGAATTCGCCCGGAATGCTGAAGCGCACCAAGAACTAGCCACTGGTCTTAGTCTAAGTCTCGCCACTCGCAACACGAGACGGGAGGCGTCAGATGCCTGGAACTGAGAGCGTCTAACGTACGTGCCATAGATGCGCAGAGCCGGCGCGGCCAGCGCCGCAACCAAAAGCATCACCACGAAACCACGAAATCCACGACCCTTCGACGAGCTCATGGTCGTCCCGAGCTCAGTCGAGGGACGAAAGCACGAAACGGATAAGTAAAGACGGTCGTGTTTTCGTGACCTTTCGTGTTTTCGTGGCCACGTTCCTGGCGCGCCAGCGGCGCCTAACGCATTGAGCACGTCGTCAGAACGAATACCTGAGCGAGAACTGCATCCGGCGCTCGTTGCGCGCGGAGAACACCTTTCCGAAATTCGTATCGGTCTGCCGTCCCTGCGCGTCGAAGATGGCGGACGTGTCGACTTCGTTGAACGACAGCTGATCGAACAGGTTGTAGATCTCCCAGCGGAACTGCACCCGTTGAGTGCCCTTCATCGGGAAGTTCTTGAAGATCGAGATGTCGTGGTTATGGACCCCAGGCAGCCTGAGCATCGCGTTGTCGCAATTGTTGCCGACGTCGCCCGGCCCGCCCGGCCGCTGGAACACGCTCGTGTCGAACCAGCGATCGATGCTGCGTTCCCCACGCGGCAGGTTCGGATCGCCCGTCACGATCGGGTAGGGACCATTGTTGTTGCCGCAGCGCTCGCCGCCGCCCGTGAAGTCGAAGCTGTCGGTGGTCGTAAACGTGACGCCGGTGTAGCCGCCGGTGGCGAAGGTGCTGATTCCGGAAACGCTCCAATCGTCGAGGAGCCAGCGGAGTGCGCGTGCCCCGCCCATCTTCGTGCCGCCGTCCGGCAGATCGATCGTATAGCTCATGACGAGCACGTGCTCCTGGATGTTGCTCCGCTGGTCCGATTCCGCAGCCGGAATGGGATTGTTGCTGTAGACCGTCGCGTTGCTGACGGGGTCGTTGAAGAAGCTCTGGTGGCCTCTCGCGAAGGTATACGCGCCGGCGAGCTCGATGCCGCCCGTGTATCGCCGCGTCAGCTGCACTTGCAGCGAGTTGTAGCTTGACCGTCCGCTCGCCTCGGTGATGTCGATGTCGCCGAAGCCGACGATGGGACGAAGGAAATTATCGGGCAGCGCCCCGGGATTTGCAGCCGTCGGTGCGACAGTGATGTCGCGGTTCTCCGGCTTGAACCGTGCTCCGGCCGGCACTTGATTGAGGTTGACGCGCACCGGCAGGAACCGCGTCTGATCGCCGACGTAGGCGACATCGAGCACCGTGTGCCATCCAAGCTCCCGCTGGACGCCGATGTTGTAGCGGTAGGCGAGCGGCCGTTTGTCAACGCGATCCACGCCTCGCACATTGACGGGCGTCGTCGCGGCGGTACCGGTCATGAACGAATCGAAATCGGTGAAGCGCACGACGCGGTCGAAACGGAACGCCGCACCACCGGTGTCATAAAAGCCGCCGTGCGCCTCGTGGAATCCGCCACCGGCCACACGGAGGACCGTCTTGTCGTTCAACGCCCAGGCGACACCGAGCCGCGGATCGAACACCACGGGAATGGGATCGACGAAGCCTTCGCCGTCGACGTACTTGCCGTCGCGCTGCGTCACGATCCCGTTGATCTGACAGGGAGTCGTTGGCGTAATTACGCCGCAGGTGTACCCGGTACCGGGCACCATTTGACCGATATATGTGACCGGCAGAATCTCACCTGTCAGCGGGTTCAGTGCGCGGCGCGCACCGTTCGAAAGGACCGGCCGATATAACACCGGAGGCTTGCCGCCCCAGGTCGGATCGAAGCGCTCGAAACTGAAGACGGACGATTCGCCAAGCACGTGACGCGGCCGGTCCGACTTGTACATGCGGAGGCCGACGTCCACCGTCAGCGCCTGGATCGGCTTCCACGTGTCCTGTGCAAACCACGCGTAGGTCGTCTGCCGCCGGTCGTCGCCGGGCCGGCCCATCGACTCGGTGTACTTGGTGATGACACCAAGCAGGGCATTCGACAAGGCAAACCCTGTGTTGATCGGGTTGTTTCCGTCGTTGGTAAAGTCGAACTCGCCGGCGAACGTGCCCGACCGCGCCTGGCCGAAGTTCTCGCGCTCGCGCATCAGGCCCGCTTTCAAGGTATGCGCCCCGCGGTTGTGCGTCAGATTGACGGCGGCATTGATGGCGCTGTCGTGACCGGTGATCGGCCAGCGATTGTCGTAGTTGACGTTGGGAATCCAGTCGTTGTTGCCGCTGCTCTGGAAATTCCCCCATAACGCCTTGGGGATGATCCCGAGCCGATTGTTTCCTGGCGCGAACTGCGGCAGATTCGCCCACGCCGGATAGCTGGCCCGCTGGATATGCGCGAGCTGAGTTTCATCTTCAGCAGGACCATTCTCGTGGCTGTTGAAGAGACCCGCGCTTGCTTCGAGCACGGTGTTCGCGCCAAAGACACGTGTGTAGTCCGCCTTGCCCTGCTGTGAATCGAAGTCGTACCGCTGTCGCAGGAGGCCCCACCGCGCGTTGCTCGGAACGCCAGAGACGTTCAGCCCGGCGCTCTTGGTGAACCACGTCTGCCCTTTGACAGAAATCGTGTCCTTGATTGTCGGGCGGTAATCCACGCGCACCACTTGCGAACGGCGCGGACTAGGAATGCTGTCTTCCTGATAGACGTAGTTATAGCCGGAGCCCTCGGTGTTCGGCAGAGGCAGCAGATTCAGGAACGCAAGCCCTCGTGGGTCGAGACGCTCGCGCGGGATCACGTTGCCAGGGAACGGCTGGAGAGTGACCGGATCGCGGATCTGAATCAACGCACCGGCCGGCGTCCGCGTCTGGGAAAAGTCTCCGCGTCGTTCGAGCTCGGTCGGCATCATGAAGCGACGGAGCTGTTGTGGATTCTTCAGACGGGTGTCGTCGGCGGAATAGAAGAAAAACAGCTTGTCGCCGTTTGCGTTGACACGCGGCAGCTTGGGTACGGGTCCACCCAGCGTCCCGCCGAGCGTGGAATAGCGGTATTCAGGTTTCGGAATGTTGTTGAGTTTGTTGAAGTAATTGATCGAGTTGAAGCGCTTATCCCGCTGATAGGTGTACGCGGAGCCGTGGTACTCCGATCCGCCGCGCTTGGTGATGAAGTTCACCTGCGCGCCGCCTTTCAACCCGTACTCGGCCGTGTACGCGCTCAACTGTACCTGCACTCCTTCGATCGCATCGAGGTTCGTCGCGCCGCTGAAGTTCGTGCCGCCGCCGCCCCCGCCGCCGCCATCGCCACCGTTGATGCCGTCCACGTAAATCGTCTGGCTGGCCCCTCTCGACCCGCCGATGATCGGCACGGCGGTCGCGAAGCTGCCGCCGAAGGTTTCCTGATCGTTGGCGAGGTTGTTATTGCCGGCAGTCGACACGCCGGGCAGAATTTTGAGCAGCGAGATCGGGTCGCGGCCGCGGATCGAGAGATTGGCGACCTGTCGAAGATCGAGCTGCGCCTCCTGCGACGTTCTCGTGAGGTCGACCGATTCGCCCTGCGCCTTGACGCTGACCGTCTCGGTCACCTCGCCGACCTCGAGCTTGACCGTCCCGATCGCGAGACG
>DASPWV010000785.1:0-2756 GCA_035637635.1 Vicinamibacterales bacterium
AACCGCTGCCGGCAGAGCGTTTCGTTGACGCGCAGCGGATACGGCTCGACGACGGCCATGTGCGGGACACGCGGGAGCAACGCCTCCGTTCGATACGACACGAATGAAGCCACGCCGATCAGCACCAACGGTGCGGTGAGCAGCGCCAGGCGACCAACAGTGCGTCCGGAGATCGATCGTCGAACCGGACGTTCGACACACACATACGTCAGCGTGGCAAGAATGAAAGCCAGGACGATAGCCGCGACCTTCAGCGCACGCGACGGTGCGCCGAGCTCAGTGATGTCGAGGAACGACAGCAACGGCCAGTGCCACAGATAGAGCGGATAGCTGATGAGGCCGATGAAGACCGGCACGCGCCGCGCGAGCAGCCGTCGGTTCACCCACGCCTTGGGCCCGGCCGCGATCAGCAGCGCGGTTCCAATTGTCGGAGCGAGGGCCGACCAGCCCGGGTACGCGGCCCCTCGTTCGATTCCGGCAAGTTCCGCCGCGTATTGCACGGTCGTGGCAACCGACCCACCCGACCACCAGTTCGCATATGCGGCTCCGCGATCGAGCGCCACGATCGAGACCATGATCAGCCCCATGCCCAGCAGGCCTGCGGCACTGCGGACGCCGTCGGTGCTCGGTTCGGTGTTCGACGCGAAGAGCACGCGGTTGAGCGCCCTCAGTGCCGGCCGCCGATGAAAACAGCTGACGGCCGCGAGCGTGCCGCCGAGGAGCAATTGCCACAGTCGCGTATGCGGCAGGTAGAACGCCGCGGCCGCGTCATGCCGCGTCCAGACAATGTTGAACAGGAATGAGACGAACACGATGCCAGCTGCGGCCGTCGCCAGATTGAATCCGCGCTTCCAGCACAGGGCCACCAATGCCGGCCATATCAGGTAGAACTGTTCTTCTACGCCGAGCGACCACAGATGGAGCAGCGGTTTTCGAGACGAGGGCGCGTCGAAGTAGCCCTCTTCGCGCCAGAGCACGATGTTGTTCGTAAAGCTCGCCGACGCCGCGAGATGCTTTTGAAGCGCCGAAAACTCGTCCTGCACCAACGCATACCAGCCGAATGCGCCACACGCGAGCAGCACGACGATGAGCGCCGGAAAGATTCGGCGGATACGGCGGGCGTAGAAATCGCGCAGGCTGAACGTGCCGGCCTGCAGATGCTGAAAGAGCTGCGTCGAGATGAGAAAGCCCGAGATGACGAAGAACACGTCGACGCCGACGAATCCTCCCGGGACGAACTGCGAGGCCGCGTGAAACCCGATGACGGCGAGCACGGCCACGCCTCGAAGGCCGTCGATATCAGCTCGATAAGAAATGTTCACCGCGCGCGGCGCAGAGGAATCGACTGCGAGACGTGTCGCAGCCTCGGTCAGAACAGTGGCAGTACCTGCGGCGACTGCGGATCGGCCGACCACATTTGCGCCGTGCGCCAGCTGCGACATCAGCGTGCGGCCTCTGCCGACACCGCTGCCGTCTGGCCGGACGCCGCGGACTTCAGCGCTCCCTGAATCAGCGCCATCGTCGTCATTCCACGCCACACATCATGCGCATGGCGCACGCGTCCTTCGCGAACGTACTGAAGAAATGCGCTCATCTCGGCGAGGTATGGATCGTTGCTGTCGAACCCGGCCCCGTTCCAGGCCGTGACCGGTTGTCGATCGACGGTTGATTGCTTGATGAGCGATGGTTGGACGAGGTCGTATCGCAGCCATCCCTGCTCAGCGCTCAAGACGCCTGTGCGGTGAGCGGTTCGCTGGACCGCGTCGAGATGGACCTGACTGACGCTGCCCGAGGCATGTTGAACCTGCAGGTCGGCGATGAGATCGACATCGGCCGACAGCGAATCGTACGGCGTCACTGTCGCGTGGACGTGGCGCGCGGGCCCGAGCAGCTCGATTGCAAGATGCAACTCGTGGCTCAGCGTGCGAATCATTCCGCCGCCGAGATCGCGCCGCGCGAAGTACGCCTGCCGATAATCCTCGGTGGGATGCAAGTCAGGAAGCCACTGCCCCACCTGGCACTGAAAGACGAGTGCGCGGCCCAGCTCGCGCCGCAGAGACATGAGTTGTTCGATCGCCGGATGAAACTGCAGGTTGTAGCCGACAAACGAGACGACTCTCGCCTGTGCGACGGCTTTCAGGAGGCACTGAGCCGCTGGCAGCGACTCGGCGATTGGCTTCTCGATGAATAAACCTTTCACGTGAGGAATCAGCGAGAGCGCGGCCTTGACGTGCAGGCTGGTCGGATTGCTGATGATTGCGGCGTCCGGTTTCGCCTTTACCAGTGCGTCGAGCGATTCGACCTCGCGCACGTCCAGTTCTGTATCCAGCTCACGCGTGACGCCGCGCCCGCTCCGGCAGGCAATCACCTCTTCGACACCGAGCCGTCGCAGGTTGCGGGCGTGACGCTGGCCGATCGAGCCACATCCGACGATGGCAATCCGGTTGACCGGATATCGCGGTTTCAGCCGAATCGACGATTCTGCAGCAAAGCGATCCCGGTACCACGCGCCGCACTGCTCGTTGAGGGCAACGACTTCGGGATGCGCGTCGAGAAACTCGATGATGTCATCAAGCGAAAACGTGGAATCTGGCCGATGCAACGCCGCAAACACCGCCTCTACGAACGCGAGGTCTTCCGGGTAGTCCAGAGTCATCCGCAGTTCAGGACGTCGATGCCGCGGATCGACGTCGAGATCGATCAGATCGAAGAGATCGGTGTCGGTGAAGTAGCGTCCCCACGCCGACGTCTCGGTG
>DASPWV010000786.1:0-2102 GCA_035637635.1 Vicinamibacterales bacterium
GTGGTCTCGCGGATTTCGATCTCGACGGCAACGGTACTTGGAAAGTTGTGGGGCAGACGCTGGTGCTCGAAAAAGCGGGCGTACCTGGAGGCCCCATTCGAAGGCCGGCGGCGCTCGCGATTTTGAAAAGCGAACCGCTCACCGACTTGCGGTTCTCTGTTGAACTGCGCTCGACGGCCCCGGTCGATCTCGCCGTTCGCGACGTGCAGCTGATCGTCGGTTACCAGTCGCCGTCGCAGTTTTATTACGTCCATCTGGGAGCGAAGACCGATCCCGTCCACAACGGCATCTTTCTCGTGAACAACGCGGACCGCCGCCGAATCGACGAGCCCACTTCGCGGCCGCGGTTGGTCGATCAGGCATGGCATCGGGTGCGGCTCGAGCGCGACATCGCAACCGGCCGCATCGCGGTATTCGTCGACGATGATGCGAGTCCGGCGCTTTCGGCCGTCGATCGGACGCTGACGTGGGGACGCGTCGGAGTCGGATCGTTCGATGAGACGGGCGCGTTTCGCGCTATTGAGGTGAGCGGCACAGCGAAGCATTAAGCGCCACCGAGCCCTCGCTCGGTCGGTCCCTTTTCGTTCTTCGTTCTTCGTTCTTCGTTCTTCGTTCCCTATGGCGCACCTTGGCATCCTTGGCGCAGGCAACATCAGCGCGACGCACGCACGAGCGGCCGCCGGAATTCCAGGCGTCAGCGTCGCCGCCGTGTGGGGAGAGAACCAGCAAAAGGCGGAACAGATTGCGAGGGCACATCGCGCCACACCCTATGGAGCCCTCGATGCGTTTCTCACGCACCGGCCCATGGACATCGTCGCCATTGGCAGTCCATCCGGCCTTCATGCCGAGCATGCCCGTGCAGCGGTCCGACAGGGGCTCCACGTTCTCGTCGAAAAGCCGCTCGACATTTCAGTCGCGCGAATCGATCCGCTGCTGAGTGAGGTGGATCGCGCAGGCGTCAAGCTCGCGGTTTTTTTTCAGGATCGGCTCAAGCCCGACTTGCTGCGAGCGAAACAGCTGATCGACGAGAATCGCCTGGGTCCGATCGTCCTGGCATCTGCAAGGGTGAAGTGGTATCGACCGCCGGAGTACTACACATCTTCACGATGGCGCGGCACGTGGCAACTGGATGGCGGTGGCGCGCTCATGAATCAAGGCATTCACACGGTGGACGCGCTCCTGTGGCTGCTCGGCCCGATTGCATCCGTCCAAGCAGCATCAGCGACGCTCGTCCATGACATTGAGGTGGAGGATACGGCGGCGGCCGTTCTGCGTTTCGCGAGCGGAGCGCTCGGCGTGCTCGAAGCCGCCACCTCGATTTTTCCGGGCTATCCGCGCCGGCTGGAGATCACGGGACAGGAGGGGACGGTGATCGTCAACGGAGATCGCCTGATGGCGATTCAGCTTCGCGAGGTCACGGAGCAGTCGGCCGAAGGTGACTGCACGTCTCACTCGAGCGCCGTGACCCCTGTGGTCGCAGATGCGACGGCGCATCAGCGGATTCTGGAAGACTTTATCGAATCGGTTCGCACCGGACGGGAGCCGGCGTGTAATGGGCGCGAGGCGCGGAAGAGCGTCGCCGTTGTGGAAGCGATTTACGAGTCGTCGCGCACGCGCCGCATGATCGAGGTTGACTATTCGCTGTAGTGACGTTCGGATGAACCGCGGAGTCGTTCAGCAGCTCGTTCAGGCGTGATATCCCGCTGTGGTGTCGCGAGCAGCTCGTACCCCACCATGAACTTCCTGATTGACGCCGAGCGCAGCAGCGGCGGATAGAAGTGCGCGTGAAGGCGCCACTCCGGATGGAGCTCGCCATCCGCAGGCTGTACATGAAGCCCCATCGAGTACGGAAACGGCGATTGAAACAAGTTGTCGTACCGCGTTGTCAGGCGCTTGAGAACATCGGCGAGCGACGCCCGTTCTTCAGTGCTCAACTCGTCGATTGCGCCAAGCTGGCGGGTGGAAATGACCATGGTCTCGAATGGCCAGACGGCCCAGAACGGAACCAGCGCCGCGAAGTGGGCGTTCCGGCATATCACCCTCGCTGACTGCCGTTGCTCGAGCGCAAGGTAGTCGCCGAGCAGGTCGCGGCCCAGCCGATC
>DASPWV010000787.1:0-4226 GCA_035637635.1 Vicinamibacterales bacterium
ACGGAGAGCCTCCTGGTCGTCACTGTCGAACCGAGACAGCCGCATGATCCGGAACGTGCGCGCGTACTGAGTCAGCAACTCGTCGACGGCATCAGTCACATGCGAGGCGTCGAACGAGCGGCACTGGCCGGGTGGGCGCCGTTCCGCGCCGGGAGCGGTCTGACGACACGCCTGCGGATGCCAGGCGCGCCGAGTGCCATCGAGGCACGCGTGCAGCGCGTGACGCCCGCATTCTTCGACACGACCGGAATCCGCCTCCTAGACGGACGCACGTTTGAACCGCACGACGCGGACACCACGCCAGCACCGGTCATCGTCAACGAAGCACTTGCGCGACGCATAGCGGGCGCCGGTCGCGTCGTCGGGCAACGGCTCGGAAGGATCGAGGAACGCGAGGTCCTCCAACAAGAGATCGTTGGCGTGGTGAGCAACGCGCGAAGCGGCGACCTCCGACAGCCTGCGCCGCCGACCGTCTACGATCTATTCGTCAGCGTGGCACCGATTCAGGCGCTGCTCGTGCGCGCATCGGGTGACCCGCGCTTCCTCACGTCCGACATCCGGCGCCAGGTGCTGCAGATCGATCCGTCGCTGCGCGTGGGCGACGTTGTCCTTCAGTCGAGACTCGTGCAGGATGCGTTTTTGCGAGAACGAGTGCTGGCCATCCTATCCGGATTCTTGGCGATGGTCGGATTGGTGCTCGCAGCGGTCGGTCTCTACGGTGTGTTGAGCTATTCGGTCGTGCAACAAACGCGGGATATCGGCATCCGACTCGCATTGGGTGCGGAACCGCACGTGGTGAGCCGATGGATCATCACGGACATCGGCAAGGTCATTGGCACCGGCATCGTTGCCGGTCTCGCCGGCGGCTTGCTACTCGCGCCACGGTTGGCCTCGCTTCTCTATGAAGTCCAGCCATTCGACGTGCGGAGCATCGCCGCGCCTGTGGGTGCGCTCTTAGTGGCGGCGGTATTCGCGGTTGTTCCGCCGGCACGGCGTGCGGCACGCATCGATCCACTCGTGGCCTTGCGGTACGAATGACCATTCCTCTACGACGCACGTTTCTCAGAGCGTTGTGCGTCCTCGGCATTCTGTGCGCCTCGATGGCGCCATCGGCTTCCGTCCATCCGAGCTCGGCCATCGTTGTTGTGTCGTGAAGGTCGCACCGGATGGCGAGGTCGACGTTATCCTGAAAACGCAGGCGCCAGTCGCCGACTGGGGTCGCAGTCCATCGCGACGATCTCTACGTGTTGACGCGAACGCCCCCGACAATCAGGCTGAGTGGATTCCTCGCATGCGGAAAGTCGGACGCGACGGCAGCGTCACTACGCTCGTCACGATCTCGACACGGGATCGAGCGAAGTGAACAGTCAGCGGCCAAGCGCTTACGAACCGATCGCGACATCTCAGTCGTCACGTAGAGATACTCATCGCGGCGGCGCCCGGCATTCCGTTCCGCATCAACATGCGAATCGGCGCCCTCCAGGCGCCTGGCCAAGCGCTCGACTACAACATGACCGTGAGCGAGAAGGTCGTCACCGCCGGGTATCACCAGACGCTGGCGATCCCGCTCAGGAGCGGCCGGTATTTCACGGACGATGACCGCGACGGAGCGGACGCCGTCGTCATCCTCAGCGACGCGGCGGCGCGCATGTTCTTCGGCGGCGACGACCTGCTCGGACGCGCCGTCATCGTCCTCGGCGCCGGCGGCGAGCGCCGCGTCGTGGGCGTCGTGGCCAACGCTCGACAGGCGAGCCTTGAGGTCAGCCCACACCCTGAGGTCTACCTGCCGATGGCGCAGGGACGCAGCCAGAACTACGGTTTCGTGCTCCTGCGCACAAGTGGCAATCCGAGCGATGCCCTGGCGGCGCTCCGCGGCATCGTCGCGCAGGTGCTGCCCGGCGTGCCGCTGCGGAATACCGCTCGGCTGGAGGACCTGTTCGCGGCGCAGACCGCCGAGCGGCGGCTGAGCATGTTGATGTTCGGCCTCTTCGGATTCTTCGGCCTGGTCATCGCCGCGGTGGGCATGTTCAGCGTCATCGCGTACCTCGTGTCGCAGCAGACAAGGGACATCGGCATCCGCATGGCGCTCGGTGCGACGCGATCGCGTGTTGTGGCCGCGGTGTTCGGCCAGGTCGCGCGCCTCGTGACTGCGGGACTCGTTGTGGGTGGTGTCGCGGATTGGTCGCTGTCGAGGACCGCCGAACGGTTCCTGTTCCGCCTCGCCCCTAACGATGTTCGTGCGTATGTGATCGCCATCGTTACGCTGCTAGCGGCGGCATTCGTCGCCGCGCTGTTGCCCGCGCGCCGCGCCGCGAGCATTGATCCGACGCAGGCGCTTCGGCAGGAGTAGGAGGACTCACATGAAAGTTCTTTCGTACGTCGTCTCGTCCGCGATCGTGATGTGCGGTCTCGTGTCCATCGATCTGCCGGCCTCGGCGGTCGCGATAGACATCACGGGAAATGGGAGGTGACCTTTCACACTCCGCCACCGAACGGCGACCTTCCGGCTACGTTCGTCTTCAAACAAGACGGCGTGAAGATCAGCGGCACCTATGACGGCCCGGGCGGTCCAGACGATGTCACCGGGACGATCAAGGGGAACGATGTGGTTCTGACCCTGGCAAATCGCCCAAGGGCACGTTTGTCCCGCAAGGTCACCTCAGTGACGAAGATGAGCGGCACGGTGACGGGCGCGAGCTCGACCGGTGAGCCAATCCTGTGGAGCGCCGAGAAGAGGAAGTGACTAATCCGGCGCGGCGTCCGCTGCGTGCTGGTTCAGCGTGCAGGGCCCATGCGCTCCGCCGCAGCCGCTGCCAATACGACGACCGACGCAGTGCGCGGAATAGGCGTCCGTCGGACTGCCCGAGCACTGTTCGCCCGTTCACGCTCCCCGTCGGAGTCCGTCGAGCCGTCTGAGCCATTCGCCAATGCGGTTCCAACTCGCGAACGTTTGGCTCACCAGCTAAAACCTATTGATTTCAGAGCCGTGGCCAAGGCAGCAGGTCCGAGCCGCGGGCCAAAACGGCCCGTCCTAGCGGGGTCCTAGCGGCGACTTGACAGTAGGAGTTCCGCGACGCAGTATAGGAAGTATGCCTACGGTAGACAATCTATCTGACAGACTAGAGTTCCTGCAAGGCACGCTCGAAGTCCTGATTCTCAGAAGCCTGCAGCTTGGCCCGAATCACGCGTACGGAATCGGACAATTTCTGAAACATCAGTCCGAGCACGAATTCCTTGTGGACAACGGCTCGCTTTATCCTGCCCTGCAGCGCCTGCTCCAGCGCGGTGCGATCACGGCCGAGTGGAAAACCTCTCCCAAAGCACGCCGGGCAAGGTACTACCGACTGACTCCATCCGGCCGCAAGCAGTTGATCACCGCAACGTCGAAGTGGCGCCGGTTTGTTGAAGCGATGGGCCGGATACTTGCCCCGGAGGCGTAAGCCGATGCGGGAGTGGTGGTCCAAGATTCGGGTAGCGTTGGGCGGTCGCAGTGGGCTGGCGGAAGAGTTGCGCGAGGAGCTCAATGCGCATCTGGAACTGGAGATCCAGGAGAACGTGGCGCGCGGCATGTCGTTCGAAGAGGCGCGCCAAGTTGCACGGCGGCACTTCGGGAATGTGACGGCCGTTCGGGAGCGTGCCCAGGATGTGTGGACGCTCGGCAGATTGGAGATCCTGCTCAAGGATCTCGCGTATGCCGGCCGCATGCTTGTCAAGAATCCCGGGTTCACGGCCGTGGCTGTCGCAACGCTGGCCCTCGGCATTGGCGCCAACTCTGCCATCTTCACTATGGTCAACGCGGTGCTGCTGAAGCCTCTGCCCTACCACGGTGCCGACCGGCTGATGTGGGGCACAGGACGCACGCCAAGTGGATTCAGCGGTGCGGCCGTTTCGCCGCCCGACTTCCGTGACTATCGCGAACAGAACCGCACATTTGAACACTTGGCGGCGTTTTTCGCTCTGGGTACCGAGCCTCAAAGCTGGACTCTCAACGGGCAAGCCCATCAGCTCAAGGGCGCGATGGTCACTGCCGATTTCTTCGAAGTCCTGGGCTATGCACCAGTCCTCGGCCGCTCGTTCACTGATGCCGATGAGCAGACGCGGAGCCCCCAGGTTGCGATGTTGAGTTATCACCTTTGGCAGCAGATGTTCGGTGGAAACACGACGGTGCCAGGCGTGACCGCGAGGCTGGATGGAAACCCGGTGACCGTCGTTGGCGTCATGCCGGC
>DASPWV010000788.1:0-8400 GCA_035637635.1 Vicinamibacterales bacterium
CCATTCTGATTGGCCTTTCGCGCGTTCGCCTCTCGCGGGAAGGATGGGCCACGGCCGCGTGGTCGCTGCTTCTCTGCTCCATTTGCGCGGAGCTGGCGCTCGCGCCAGTCGGCGCAAACGCGTTTCAACGAGTCACGCTCGCGGGCCTGCTCCTGAACTTCGCCGCCATACCCTGCATGACCGTGGTGCAAATCGCGGCGATGGCTCTGGTGCTCCTGCATGTCGTCGGCGCGTGGTCGTGTGCCGCCGCTGCGGGTTGGGCGGTGCGCATGGCAGCCACGGGGCTGACCGGCAGCGCGGCGCTTCTGGACGTAGCACCGTGGCTCACGTGGCGCGTGCCTGTGGCCGCCGGGTTGGTGGTGGGTCTCTATTACACGACCGCGGCGCTTTGGTGGTTCATGTCCCGTAGGGACACCTTGGTGAGCCGCCGCGTGTCGCGTGCGGCGGCCGTGGTGGCCGGCCTGCTGTTTCTGTGGATCATCGCGGCGCCGGCGGCGCACGTACGCGCGTTTGGTGACGGGCGGTTGCATCTCACGCTGTTCGATGTCGGGCAGGGCGACGCCATGCTGGTCACGTTTCCAAACGGCCGCACGCTGGTCGTGGATACCGGCGGGGTCACCGTCAAAGGCGATTTCGATGTTGGCGACCGCGTGGTTGGTCCCACGCTCCGTGCGCGGCAACTCCTGGGACTGGATTACCTCGCGGTCACCCACGGCGATCCCGATCACATCGGCGGCGCCCGCTCCCTCGTACGCGACTTCACGCCAAGAGAACTGTGGTGGGGCGTGCCCGTGGCGCATCACGAGCCAACGGCGTTGCTTCGCGCCGAAGCCGACCGCGTGCGGGCGTTGTGGCGCACGCTGCAGCGCGGCGATCGCCTCGAGGTTGGGGCCGCCGAGTTGCGCGTCCATCATCCGCCGCTGCCTGATTGGGAGCGTCAGAAGGTTCGCAACAACGACTCCCTTGTGTTCGAGCTGCGGTTTGGACAGGTCTCGATCGTCCTGACGGGCGACATCGGTCGTGAAGTGGAGCAGGAGCTTCTCCCTACGCTCGATCTCCTGCCTCGCGTCGTCCTCAAGGTCCCGCATCACGGGAGCGGGACGTCGAGCTCCGACGAGTTCGTGGAGAAGCTGAGGCCGCTCGTCGCGCTCATCGGCGTCGGCCGGGCCAACACGTACGGGCATCCTGTTCCGTTCGTGCTGGATCGTTATCGGTCGACGAACACGGAGATCTTCCGGACAGACCAGGACGGAGAAGTGGAGCTCGTGACCGACGGCATGGCGATCGAGGTGCGGACGTTCACGGGTCGCGTGTGGGCAAATAGATAGCCACGAAGAACGCGAGGATCACGAAGCGTCGTTCGTCTGCGCGCGGCGAAGCCGCGCATCGAGTGAAGAGGGCGTCGTGAACACACACGCCGCGACACTGGAAATGGCGCGTGTGTTCGCGACGCCCTCTTCACTCGAGCCGCCGGCCGCCCTGCGGCCGGCATGCGGACGAACTGGCGCCCACGAAGGAGCTTCATGTCTATTGAGTTAGCATCGCCACTCCCTCTGAGCACTGAGGCACTCGTCACGAGGATTATTGGCTGTGCGATCGAAGTTCACCGCCGGGTTGGCCCAGGATTCCTGGAAGCCATCTACGAGGATGCGCTGGCGATCGAGCTGGAATGGTGCGGCATGCGGTTTGACCGGCAACGCGAGATCATCATTACGTACCGAGATCGTCCGTTACGACCCCACCGAGTTGATTTGGTAATCGAGGATCAGGTCATCGTTGAAGTCAAAGCGGTAGAAGCACTGCATTCGCTTCATCGCGCCCAGCTGATCTCATATCTGCGAGCGACACGATTACGGGTTGGGCTGCTAATAAACTTCAACGCGAAGATGATCAAAGGCAACTTTCAGCGGGTCGTGGTTTGACGGACTCGGGTCGCCGGCGCGGCGGAACGCCGCGCGTGGAGAGCAGGGCGATCGCAAGAAACGCGAGCCTGTGTGTCGAGCTCGTGTTTCTTTGCGATCGCTCGTGCTCTCCGTGGCCGGCCGCTTCGCGGCCGGGCGCAAGGCGACTCTCAGACTCTCTTCGTGCGATCTTCGTGCTCTTCGTGTGCTTCGTGGCGATCTCTTAGGGCGCTGACTTCTTGACTGCCTGCCAGTGAGCCTCGAGCGCGGCAAGATCTAAATCGCGCATCTGCTGGCCATCTATCCTGACGCGCGCCTCCATCGCCGTAAATCTTCGTTGGAACTTATCCGTCGCTCGCCTCAACGCGGCCTCCGGCTCAATGCCCATCTTTCTCGCAAGGTTTGCGAGCGCGAAGAGCAAATCGCCCATCTCCTCTTCCACATGCGCGGCGTCTGCCGCCGGCTTTGTCGCGGCATCGCGCAGCTCCGCCACTTCCTCTTCGATCTTCTCGACCACGTCGGCCGCGCGCTGCCAATCGAATCCTACCGCCGCGGCGCGGGCGCTCAGCTCGTACGCGCGCAGGAGCGCCGGCAGCGTCTTCGGGACGCCGCTCAGAATCGTCTTCTCCGCCGTTGCGGCTTCGTCGCGTTCACGCGCCTTCAGGTCTTCCCACTTCTGGATCACTTCGCCAGGGCTGAGCGACTCGCGTGCGTCGGCAAGCGGCACGCCTTCCGCTGTGAACACATGCGGATGGCGCCGGATCAGCTTGGTGGTAATTGAATCGATGGCATCGCCGATTGAGAAGTGACCGTCTTCCTCACTGATCTGAGCGAGGAATACGGCTTCGTACAGGAAGTCGCCGAGCTCTTCTCTCAATGCGTTCAGGTCGGTGCGATCGAGCGCGTCCAGAAGCTCGTACGTCTCTTCCAGCACGAAAGGCCGCAGAGATCTCACCGTCTGCTCGCGATCCCAGGGGCAGCCGTGGGGACCGCGAAGGGTGCGCATCACCTCGACGAGACGTTCGAACCGAGCACCCGCACTGTCAGCCATGGCATCCATCGTAAGCGACCTGCTGCCAGTGAAACCCGTCGACGGCTTCGATCATTTTCCTCGTCGTATACTGAACCCGTGAATGAGGAGAGCAGCCGTCCGCAGGTGAGCTTTGTGGCGTTCGTGTTGTCGCTGGCGACGAACGCGGCCGTGCATTTCGGAGATCTGCCCGATCCGCTCACGAACGAGCAGAAACCCCCGGATCTGGATGCCGCGGCGCAATTGATCGATCTCCTGGCAATGCTCGAAGAAAAGACGCGCGGCAATCTCACCGCGGAGGAGCGGCAGCTCATCGACCAGGTGATTTTCGAGCTGCGGATGCGCTACGTCGAGGCCACCAAGGCTCAAAGCCCCATCATTCAGCCTTGAGGTCCGCCCGCGTCACATTTCTCGGCACCGGCACATCGCACGGTGTGCCGATGATCGGGTGCACGTGCGACACGTGCCGCTCATCCGATCCTCACGATCAGCGGTTACGCCCGTCGATTTACGTCGCCGTGGCGCGCGGTCCGTCGATCCTCGTCGATACATCGACCGATCTCCGGCAGCAGGCACTTACTCATGGCCTGACGCGCGTTGACGCGATTCTGTTCACGCATAGTCACGCCGATCACGTCATGGGCCTGGACGAAGTGCGGCGCTTCAACATGCTGCAGCGCGCATCGATTCCCGCCTATGCGGACAAACGCACGGCGGAAGATCTGCGGCGCACGTTCGACTACGTCTTCAATCCTCCAGGCGAGCCCGGCGGCGGCATTCCGCAGATTGACCTGCGCGAGATCAGCGGCGCGTTCGATGTCGACCAGGTCCGGATCGTCCCCGTGCCGATTCTGCACGGCAGCCGGCCGATTCTCGGCTTTCGCGTCGGCTCCTTCGCGTATCTCACCGATTGCAGCGCGATCCCGGACGCGTCGTTGCCAATGCTCGAGGGTCTCGAGGTGCTTGTGCTCGACGCGTTGAGACACCGCCCCCACCCCACGCACTTCTCGGTATCCGAGGCCGTGCAGGTGGCGCATCGGATTGGCGCGCGGCAAACCTACTTCACGCACATCTGCCACGATCTCCCGCACGAGGCGACCAATCGTGCGCTGCCGAGCGGCGTCGCGCTTTCTTATGACGGGCTGACAGTGGATATCGAGATCGGCAGCGTTCGCTCATGAATGCATGTGAAGACGGCCTTCCGACAGTAAACGAGCTCCGGCGCGCAAGCCTGATAACATGCTGCGGTTCAATGGACGTCGCGCGCTATCCCGATGACGCACGCCCGCCTCGATGGCTGCAGCCGGTGCTTGCCCTCGGAAACTTCGACGGCCTGCATCGTGGCCACGTGAAGATCATCGAACGCGTCCGCCGTGTCGCCGCGGAACGTGGTGGGACTTCGCTCGTCCTCACCTTCGATCCCCATCCGCCGCGCATCGTCCGGCCCGATAAAGCCCCGCCGCTCCTGATGACGCTCGATCAGAAGATCGAAGCGCTGGCCAAAGTGGGTGTCCAGGGAGTCGCCGTCGTCACCTTTACTCACGAACTCTCGCGGTGGGAACCGGAAATGTTTGTGCGGACCGTGCTCGTCGACTGGTTACGCGTCGCGGAAGTGTGGGTGGGTGCGGATTTCCTTTTCGGCCGCGATCGGTCCGGCAACTTCTCGCTCCTCCGCGCGCTCGGCGGCCAATACGGATTTCGCGTCGAGAAGATCGATCCGGTGCGCTACAAGGAATTCGTCGTGTCGAGCACGCGTATCCGGCGCCTCGTGACCGAAGGCCGCGTGGACGAAGCCAGTGCCTTGCTGGGACATCATTTCTACATCGACGGCAACGTGACGAAAGGCGTCGGCCGCGGACGCGAGATTGGCGTCCCGACGGCAAACATCGTGAGCGGCAACGAGCTCATTCCGCCGCACGGCGTCTACGCGACGACAGCGACGGTGGACGGCGTCGTCCATCCGAGCGTGACGAACGTCGGGCTGCGGCCGACGTTCAACGACGTGGCGCAAACCACTGTGGAAGTGCACCTGCTCGATTTCGACAGAGATCTGTATGGTCAGAAGATACGTCTAGGCTTCGTCCAGCGCCTTCGCGACGAGCGCCGGTTTGCAGACGTTGATGCCTTGAAGGCGCAAATCGACGCCGATGTGCGCCGTGCCGGGCGATTGTTCGATAGACTCAGCGTGTGAGCGACCGTTGATGGACTCCAACTCCTTCCAATTCGTGTTGACGATGCCCGGAGATGCCAGACTCGTGGGTGCGGTTCGCGACCTGACGGCGCAGGCCGCCTCGTACGCGAGGCTTTCAAGTGAGATCGGTCAGTCGCTGGCGCAGCACGTAGTCGATGCCACGCAAACTGTGATCGAAGGGACCCACAGCAACGACGCTCCAGTCGAATTCCGCTTCGACCGCAATGGAGCCGCCATTCGCATCACCATCAGCAGCGAAGCCGCGCCAGACGCGGCGCGGCCATCGTCAACCTCCTCCGGCGGCTTGAGCATCAGGTGGTCTCGCGAGGGATCCCGCCAGATCTGCGAAATTCAACAGCACCTTTCGTCCTGACTCCAGTTGCCATGCGGCTGTACAACACCTTGACGCGTCAGGAGGAGGAGTTTGCGCCGTCTCGCGACAACACGGTGCGGATGTATACGTGCGGTCTGACCGTCTATGCCCGGGGACACATCGGCAATTTCCGGACGTTCGTCGCGATGGACGTGCTGCGCCGTGCGCTGAAATACATCGGCGGCTGGAGGATGCGGCAGGTGGTCAACTTCACCGACGTCGACGACAAGACCATTGCCGGCGCCCAGCGCGAGGGCGTGTCGCTGCACGAATACACTGATCGGTTCATCGCGGCATTTCACGAAGATGCCGCGGCTCTCGGTCTCGAGACGGTGGAAGACATGCCGCGCGCGACCGACGAGGCCAACCTGCGGGCGATGGCCGACGTGATTCGCGCGCTGACCGAGCGCGGTCACACCTACGTCAGCGACGGCTCGATTTATTTCAAGATCTCGACCATGCCCGATTACGGCAAGCTCGCGCGGCTGGATCACGAAGGGATTCAAGTCGGAGCGCGCGTCGATTCCGACACGTACGGCAAAGAAGACGCGCGTGACTTCGTGTTGTGGAAGGCGACGAAGCCCGGCGAGCCCACATGGGATGTGGGACTCGGGCCCGGACGCCCCGGCTGGCATATCGAGTGCTCCGCGATGGCGCTGCGCCTGCTGGGCGAACCGCCGATTGACATCCACGCCGGCGGCGTGGATTTGATTTTCCCGCACCACGAAAACGAGATGGCGCAAAGCGAGTGCGCCACCGGCAGCCAGTTCTCGCGCTTCTGGATACATGCCGAGCATCTACTGGTCGACGACCAGAAGATGTCGAAGTCGGTTGGCAACGTTTACACGCTGAAAGACATCACGGATCGCGGCCATCGCATATCGGCGCTTCGCTATCTGTTCCTGTCAGCTCATTACCGCAAGCAACTCAATTTCACCTGGACCAGCCTGGACCAGGCAGAAGAAGCGCTTACCCGGCTCTGCGATTTTCTCGCGCGCGTGAGGACGGTCACGAAAGCCGGCCGGCACGACGCCGTGCACGATCGAGTGCATGAGGCGCGCCGCGCGTTCGATGCGGCGCTCAGCAGCGATCTGAACACGTCAGCGGGTTTTGGCGCGATTTTCGATCTGGTGCGCGCCGTGAACAGCTGCATCGACTCCGGGGACGTTGGCACCGAGGACGTCGCAGTGGTGAACGCGGCGTTCGATCACTTCGATCAGGTGCTCGGAGTCATGTCACTTCGCCGCGCGGAGGACGAACGTCCGCCGGTTCCAGTAGAGGAGATTGAGCGGCTCATCGCCGATCGTCACGCCGCCCGTCGACGACGCGACTTTGCGGAGGCCGATCGTATTCGCAAGTATCTGGCCGATCGCGGTGTGCTGCTCGAAGACAGCGCGCAAGGCACGCGCTGGAAGCGCGCGTAACCAGGGATCAGGGATCAGGGATCAGGGATCAGGGATCAGGGATCAGGGATCAGGGATCAGGAATCTCGCGGCCTCGTGTAGTGCGGAGTTTTAGTCCCGCGATGGGCCGCGTTTGAATCAGGGATCAGGGATCAGGAATGTCGCGGCCTCGTGTAGTGCGGAACTTTAGTTCCGCGAAGGGGCCGCGTTTGGTCAGAGGATCAGCGATGGAATTGCACGATTTGATTCAAATTCGCGTAATACCTGATACCTGAACCCTGATCCCTGATACCTGCCGACGGCTCATCTATCACCTTCACGTTAAGATCAGTTGATGCGCGCGCCGCAAATCAAAACGCCTCTGCCCGGTCCTAAAGCCAAGGCTCTGATCGAGCGCGACAACAAGGTCGTTTCGCCCTCGTACACGCGCAGCTATCCCTTCGTCATGGCCCGCGGTAGTGGCGCTACCGTCGAGGATATCGACGGCAATGTGTTCCTCGACTGCGCCGCCGGCATCGCCGTCAATTCCACCGGGCACTCACATCCCGACGTCGTCTCCGCGATCGTCGATCAGGCGCACAAGTTCCTGCACATGTCCGGAACGGATTTCTATTACGAGCTGCAGGTGCGCCTTGGCGAGGAGATGGGCGCGCTGGCCCCGTTTCCCTCCCCGACGCGATCGTTTTTTTCAAACTCCGGCACCGAAGCCGTCGAGGCGGCCATCAAGCTCGCGCGTTACCATACGAAGCGCCACGGCATCATCGCGTTTCTGGGCAGCTTCCATGGCCGCACGCTTGGATCGTTGTCGCTGACTTCCAGCAAGGTCATTCAGCGACGCGGATTCGGCCCGCCGCTTGCCGGCGTCTATCACGCGCCGTTTGCCAACTGCTATCGATGTCCGCTGGGCTTGCGACCTGACACGTGTGCCGCGGAGTGCCTCGACTACCTCGAGGATCAGATTCTCGTTCATCTTGTTTCCCCGGACGATGTGGCGGCGGTGGTGGTCGAGGCGATTTAGGGCGAGGGTGGTTACGTGGTGCCTCCCGCGCAGTTTCATCAGCGGCTTCGTGAGTTGACCACAAAGCACGGCATGCTGCTCGTCGTCGACGAAGTCCAGTCGGGTATGGGCCGCACCGGCAAAATGTTCGCGATCGAGCATTTCGGCGTCGAGCCTGATGTGGTCACGGTGGCGAAAGGCGTCGCGTCGGGGCTGCCGCTTGGCGTCACGATGGCTCGATCGCACCTGATGAAATGGCCGCCAGGCGCGCATGCGAGCACGTTTGGCGGCAATCCCGTTTCGTGCGCGGCAGCGCTGGCGACCATCAAGCTGCTCAAAGAGCAACTGATGAAGAACGCTGCCGATGTCGGCGCGCATTTCATCAACGCCGTGAAGGCGCTGCAGGAGAAGCATCAGATCGTCGGCGACGTGCGGGGCAAGGGACTCATGATCGGCATCGAGCTGGTGCGCGATCGTCAAACCAAAGAACGGGCCACACAGGAGC
>DASPWV010000789.1:0-4937 GCA_035637635.1 Vicinamibacterales bacterium
TTTACTTCTTCAGCGTAACTTTTTGAACGCGCCAATTCAGCAGCTCGCCCACGAGCAGCTCGTTCTCGTTCCGGCAATCGATCGCGTTGACCATCCCGAATTCTTTCGGCAGTCGTCCGGCTCGACCGAATTTGCCCACGATCGTGCCGTCGAGCTCGAGCTTGTAGACCTCGCCGGTGAATTCCGCGGCATCGGCTGGCGCGCTATCGGGCCAGGAGTTGGAGGCATAGAGATACTGCTTGCCGGGGTTCTTCGGACCGGGCCCGCCGGAGACGCACACCGCCCATGGAGTGCCGACGTTCGCGTAATTCGCTTTCCAGTTCAGATCGTTGTCGAGCACCTGGACGCGGTTGTTGCCGCGATCGGCGACATACACATTTCCCTGAAAGTCGGTCGCAATCGAATGCGGCGTGTTGAACTGCAGATTCCCGGTGCCGCGCGTGCCGACCGCTTTGATGAACCGCCCGTTCTTGTCGTACTTGACGACACGAGCGTCGAAATATCCGTCAGCGACGAAGATGTTGCCCTGCTGATCGAAGGCGACATCGGTCTCACGGCCGAAGCGGTACTTTTCGTTGCGCCCGTGGAAGGCGCCCGCGCCGGGCATATTCGACAGCATCGCGACCGGGTCCTCACGCCGGCCGATCGTCATCAGTATCTTCCCCTCAGGACTGAACTTGACGATCGTGTCGGTTCCTTCGTCCACCGCCCAGATGTTGTCCTGCGCGTCCACCCGCACCGAATGCGCAAACGCGAAGCCGTAATTGTGCCGGCCGATCTCGCGCACGAAATTGCCTTGCGGGTTGTACTCGAACAGCCGCGTCTCATTCGCACGGTGAAAGATGTAAATGTTGCCCTTCGAGTTCGTGGCGATTCCCATGTTCTCGCCGGTGTAGATGCCCGGCGGGTTTTTGAAAAAATTCGCGACGGCTTCGTGAGCGATCACCGGCACGTTCGTCGCCGTCGCTTTGCTCTGGGCCGCGAGCGGGCGGACAACGAGGGAGACGGCGCCAGCGAGAACGATGGCAAACAGCAACCACATAACGCTGCGTTTCATTGGTATCTCCGCAATTAGGGAATTGAGGACCCTTCGGCAGGATCCCTAAGTGAAGGGTCCTCGGGGAAGGACGCTTCGGCAGGCAATCATATTACGTCCGAAGAATGGAATCCGCGGCTTTCTCGGCAATCATCAAACAGGCGGCGTTTGTCTGGCTGTTGACAACGACCGGCATCACCGACGCGTCGGCAAGGCGCAGGCGCTCGACGCCGCGGACGAGCAGTGCCGGATCGACGACGGACTCGCTGCCGCTGCCCATGCGGCAGGTGCCTACCGGATGGAAGATGGTGTCGGCAGACCGCCGGATCCAGGCTCGAACTTCGTCCTCTGTCAGCGTCGCAGCCGCCGGATCGACGGGATCGCCGCGGAGATTCGTATAGGCGTTCGCCGAGGCCAGGCGCTGGGCGAGCCGGACACCTTCTCTGAGCGCCTCGAGATCACGCGCGTCGGCAAAGTAGCCGGCGTGAATGAGCGGCGGGTCGGCCGGATCCGCAGAGCGAAGTGTGAGCGATCCGCGGCTCTTCGGCTGCGCGAGCGCGACGGTCAGGGTGATGAAGTCGTCGGCGGCATCGAGGCCGCGACCCACGTAGAACTGAAGATCCGGCGGGTCTACAGACCCGCCGCTCCGTACGAACAGGCCCGCCGAGGTCGTAGACGGCGGAAGCTGTCGCAGCGATTTCCAGCGGACGGATACGCGCGGATGATCGTGGAGGTTTGATCCCACGGATGGCGACTCCGCGACGACCGCGATGCCCGCCGTCCGCAGCACGGATGGGGGACCGATGCCAGACAGCATCAACAATTTTGGCGATTCGATGACGCCGGCAGCGAGCACGATTTCCCGCGTGACGCGCAAGCGCTCCACGCGACCGTTTCGAGTAATTTCCACTCCGGCTGCGCGCTGCTGTTCGAAGATGATGCGGCGAACCATCGCATGGGTCAGCACCGTGAGGGTGCGCCGATTCAGCACAGGAACGAGAAAGGCATCCGCCGCCGACTGTCGCCTGCCGTTCGAAATGTTTTTCCTGTAGTACAGGGGTGTGAACCCGAGCTCGCGGGCTGCGGCGACAAACGCGCGATGTCCGTCGTGCGGATCGTTCGTGTCGGCGACGGCCAGCTCTTTCTCGATGCGCGTGAAGTACTTCTCGATCTCCGAATATCTCCAGGACGTGTCGGCAAGTCGCGCCCACTCGTCGAAGCAGGCGGCATCACCGCGCACGTACGCCATGGCGTTGATGGCGCTCGAGCCTCCCAGGACTTTGCCGCGCGGCCACTTGATCGCTCGTCCACCGAGACCCGGATCCGCTTCGGTGGCGTAGTTCCAATCCCAGCGGGATCCGAGCAGCGATACCCACCTGCCTGGAGTGGTCAAGGCCGGATCGCTCCCGGACGGTCCGCCGGCTTCGATCAGCAGCACACGATGCGCGGCATTGGCGCTCAGGCGGTTTGCCAGCACGCAACCCGCCGATCCGGCGCCGATCACGATGTAGTCGTACTCGCCGCTGGCGGCGCCGGTACGGACGGAAAAGGAGTGCGTGGCGGCCGCGGCAGCAACTGCCCGAACAAAGTCGCGACGGCCTGTGGAGAGCGCGCGGGACTGGCTTGTCGATAGCGCTCGCGGCGCCTTCATTGACGTTGCAGGTAATCGATTAGCACGTCGAGCCGCCGCCGCACACGTTCTCTGCCGAGCAGCGCCAGCATTTCGAAGAGGCCGGGACTCACCATCCGCCCGGTCATCGCAATCCGCGTTGCGTGAATGAGCGTGCCGGCTTTGATCCCACGCTCGTCGGCGACGCGTCGGAGCGCCTCTTCGAGCGCTTGCTCGCTGAATGCCGTCACCGAAAACCTTTCGCGCAGCGCGATGAGATGCGCGAGAAGTCCCGGCGCCTGCAGGTGTTTCTTCACGGCCTCGGGATCGTACTCACCCGGGTCTTCGAGGAACGGGCGCGCACCGTCCATATATTCAGGCAAGCGTCTGGCCCGCGGCCTCAAGAGTCCCAGCACTCTGCCGAACCACTCGCGCTCTGAAGTGCCAAGCTCGTCGCGCCACAATCCAGCGGCTTCGAGAAACGGCTTCAGCCGCGCAATCAACTCTTCGTCCGCGAGCGACAGCAGATGCTGCTGATTGAACCAGTCGAGCTTTTCCGTGTTGAAGACGGCGTTTCCGCCGCTGATGCCTTCGAGCGTGAACCGATCGATCAGCTCGCGTGTCGTAAACAGCTCCTCATCGCTGCCAGGCGACCAGCCAAGCAGCGCGAGGAAGTTGACCATGGCCTCGCGGATGTAGCCCTGACGCTGGTACTCCATGACCGACGTGGCGCCATGCCGCTTGCTCAAGCGCTTCTTGTCGGGTCCCATGATGAGCGGAACATGCGCAAAAGCGGGCGCCGGCTTCTCGAATGCCTCGTAGAGCAGAATCTGTTTCGGCGTGTTCGAAATGTGATCGTCGCCGCGGACGATGTGTGTGATGTCCATGTCGAGATCGTCGACCACAACGGACAGATGGTACGTCGGGTGACCGTCGGATCGCAGGATCACGAAACTCTCGATGTGCTCGTTGTCGAAATCGATCGGGCCGTGCACGAGATCGGTGAACGATGTCGTTCCGGTCGGCACCTTGAAGCGAATGGCGCCCTCGTCTCGAAATGCCTTGCCGATCGACAGCAGGTGCTCCGCCGCCGTGCGGTACTTCTCGAACCGCTCTGATTGGAAGTACGGCCCGTGTGGTCCGCCGGCCTCCGGTCCTTCGTCCCAGTCGATGCCAAGCCACAACAGCCCGTCGAGAATGCCCGTCACCATCTCGTCGGACGATCGTTCGACGTCGGTGTCTTCGATCCGAAGGATGAACACGCCGTCATGCCGCCGCGCGTACAGCCAATTGAAAAGAGCGGTGCGAGCACCCCCCACGTGAAGGTACCCGGTCGGGGATGGGGCGAAACGCAGACGAGGCGTCATCGGTGGGGTAGATTCATTGGTCCCTGAGGACGCTAAGAGGATTATCGCTTTTCATGTGAAACGGACCCGTTGAGGAGTAACATCGGCACCGTTTCATTCACCGAGGAGGCGGCGTCATGACGTCAGGCCGTTGTCGCACCGTAGTCACCCTTCTGGCGATTCTGTTGGTTTTCCTTCCAATACACGCGCGCGCCCAGACCGGCACGGCGTCCATAACAGGACTCGTCCTCGACGAAACGGGCGGGGCCCTTCCGGGTGTCACCGTCACAGCGACCAATCAAGCCACGAACGTTGATTACATGGCGGTCACCAACGAGGCCGGCAACTACACGATCACGCCGGTCACGGTCGGTCTGTACGTCATCCGGGCAGAGTTGGCGGGGTTCCGAACGGCCACGACTCCGGCGGTGACCCTCGAGGCAAGGCAGGTCGCGCGTCTGGACTTCAAGATGGCCGTGGGCGCCGTCGCGGAAACCATTCAGGTCACCGGCGTCGCGCCGATTCTGCAAACCGAGACGAGCAGCGTCGGCGAGGTCGTGTCCGGCACGACGGTGCAGTCGCTCCCGCTCAATGGCCGAAACACCGGCCAGCTGACACTACTGCTGCCTGGCACCATCACCTACAACCCGCGCGGCTTCACAAATATCGGCAGCGTGAACATGAACCGTCCGTTCGTGAACGGCAACCGCGAACAGACGAACAATTTCACGGTCGACGGCCTCGACGTGAACGAGACGATTGATAACCGCGTTTCCTATCAACCGATTCCTGACGCGCTCGCGGAGATCAGCGTCGAAACCAACAACTACGCCGCCGACGTGGGCAACGTCGGTGGCGCGGTGATCAACAGCGTGGTCAAATCAGGTGCGAACCAGTTCCACGGCAACGCCTTCGAGTTCTATCGCAACAGCGACTTCGACGCGAA